>JBNJDH010000020.1:0-18786 GCA_051744695.1 Bacteroidota bacterium
CGGTGGCGCTGGGCAAAGTTCAGGCCCAGCAAAAAACAGACTTTACACTGGTGCTGAAAGGGATGATTGCCCTCTCACAGGCAACGTTTCCGGCACGGCTTAAAGCCGGCTAGTAGGTGAGGTTAGCCGCAATTCATGAACACCCCGGATTCACCCTGTGTAATAATTCTGGAAATTTCAAAAGGCTTTTTCTTTATTAAAATTACACAGGGTAAATCGGGGTGCTATTCTCATAGATTCTTCTATATCAGATGAATTTGTATCAAATGAGATTAGCTCCCTGCTTCAGCAGGGTGTTTCAAAGAGGCTACAAACACCCCTTTCAGCCCGCTTTACCCTGTGTAATATTTTTTATAAAAGCAATTATTTGTTGATCAGAAATAATTACACGGGGTGAAGCGGGCTTTTCAAAGTGCAAGGGTATTTCCCGTTTTTTTCGAGACACCTTGCACTTACACATGCTGATATCAGTGATAAACGTGTCAAATCTAAATTTATATGCAATTTTCAGCAGACCCTAAGTATTAATCGTCCGTAACTTTTGTAAAACATTGTGATTAAAATATTTAAAACTTTAACGTGTTTTATATTGAATCACAGTATTATATGAGTTTTCTTTTATCTAACAAAAACCCTAAGTTATTTAAAATATGATGTTTAACTAGTTTGTTGGTTCTTTGGTTATGTCGCAAGAGAGAGTAACCTTTCTCTTCAGCTTTGAGCTTCGAGCTTTCAGCTACTACTGACTATTGACTCTGGGAATGAGCTACTAACATCTAAACATCTAACGACCTATTGTTTTATGAGCGACCAAATCAAGCATGAATGTGGTATTGTCCTCATCAGATTGCTGAAACCGTTGAATTACTACCAGGAGAAATACGGAACATGGCGTTTCGGACTCAACAAACTTTACCTTCTGATGGAGAAACAGCACAATCGCGGTCAAGACGGGGCCGGTGTCGTGAATCTGAAAATAGACCAACCAGCCGGCAAAAAATATCTTTCCCGGCAGCGCTCCAATCAGGATAACCCGATACAGGATGTTTTTTCAGGCATTCATAATCATTTCGATACAATTTCCCGGCATCATCCCGAGTTGATTAACGATCCGGTCTGGGCCAAAGAGAATCTTTCTTTTGCCGGAGAACTGTATCTGGGGCATTTGCGTTATGGCACTTTCGGAAACAACAGCATCGATTACGTGCATCCCGTTATGCGTGAAAACAACTGGCGATCACGAAATCTTGTGCTTGCAGGAAATTTTAACCTCACCAATGTGGATGAGATTTTTAAAACCCTTGTGGACCTTGGGCAGCATCCTAAAGATTATACCGATACCGAATCGATGCTTGAGAATGTGGGGCATTTCCTGGATGAAGAAAACCAAATGCTTTTCCGTCAATTCAAAAATGAAGGGTATTCCAATAAAGAGATATCAGCTCTTATTGAACGTGATCTGGACGTGCGTAAAGTCCTTGAGCGTTCCAGCCGCCGGTGGGATGGTGGTTACGTGATAGCGGGTATGCTTGGTCACGGGGATGCATTTGTTACCCGCGACCAGTGGGGAATTCGCCCGGCTTCCTATTATATGAATGATGAATTTGTTGTGGTGGCTTCGGAGCGCCCTGTGATTCAGACAGCCCTGGATGTTGGGGCAGGGGAAATCAAAGAACTCAAACCGGGACATGCACTTATCGTGAAAAAAGACGGGCGGGTTTCCGAGGAAATGGTTAATGTGCCACAGACGAAAAAATCATGTTCATTTGAACGCATCTATTTTTCCAGAGGCAGTGACCGGGCCATTTACAAAGAGAGGAAAGATTTGGGGCGCCTGCTGTCCCCTATTATACTGGATAAGATCAATTGGGATCTGGAAAATACTGTCTTCTCTTATATTCCAAATACTGCCGAAACAGCTTTTTACGGAATGATGGAGGGCATCCGGGAACACCTCGATCAGGTAAAAACCCAAAAGATCATGGCCCTGGGCGATGATATGACGGAAGAAAGGGTGACCGAAATTCTTGGTCTTGAGCCCCGCATCGAAAAAATTGCCATTAAGGATGTCAAGATGCGGACATTTATCGCGGATGACAGCAACCGCGATGACCTGGTAGCCCATGTGTATGATGTGACGTACGGGATTGTCAGAAACCATGTTGATACGCTGGTCATCATCGATGATTCAATCGTCAGGGGCACCACCCTCAAGCGCAGCATTTTGAGAATTCTTGACCGGCTGCATCCCAAAAAGATCATAGTGGTTTCTTCTGCGCCTCAGATCCGGTATCCCGATTGTTATGGAATTGATATGGCCCGACTTCGGGATTTTTGTGCCTTTTCGGCTGCAATTGAACTTCTTAAAGAATCGGGGCGCGCACACGTGATTGATGATGTCTACAAGCGATGCAAAGAACAGCAGAATCTTCCCAAAGAAGAGATTGTCAATTACGTCAGCGATATTTACAAGGATTTTAGTAATAAAGAGATTTCGGCAAAAATTGCTGAAATGTTGAAGCCTGTGGAGATTGATGCGGAAATTGATATTGTCTTTCAGACCGTGGAGAATCTCCATAAAGCATGTCCCAACGATCATGGAGACTGGTATTTTACGGGCAATTATCCTACGCCAGGGGGAAATAAGGTTGTGAATACTTCATTTATTCAGTTTGTTGAAGGCATCAATGGCCGGGCCTATTGATTCTGCTCAATGATTTCTATGCCGGCTTCAAGCCATGTATAGGAATCAACGGGGTGGTTTTCCCGGTATGTGTTGCTCCTTTTGTGCCCCAGTCGCACAACCACCGCATCAAGGTTGGGGATGACATAAATGTATTGACCCAATATACCCCGGGCATAAGGGATTTCGTTTTTGTTGTGATTCATGATCCACCAGCTCAGTCCATAGAAGTCGACCATTTTGCCATCCTCATCTGAAAGATATCTGGCAGGGGATGTCATTTTGTCAATATAAGATTCCGAAACCAATTGCTTGTCATGAAAAGAACCTCCATTTAGAACAAGGTGGCCGATCTTTGCAAAATCTCTTGTGGTACTGTTGAAGCAGCAATACGCTTTCTCGATCCCTTTTCTCTTGTCGAGCGACCATAAGGCAGGTTTTTCTGCGCCTAAAGGTTGCCAGAGTTTTTCTGATGCATATTGCGATAAAGTTTTACCCGTGGCTTCAGTGAGGACTTTAGCCAGTAATTGCGTGTCGCCACTGCGGTACTCGAATTCAATGCCGGGATTGCTTATGATCTCTGTTTTTTTGATGATTTTGTTCAGGTTCCGGCCGTAATAAGCCTGTGTGGTAATGGAAAAGGGAGAAGTGTAGCTTTCGTTCCACGATGATGCAGAGCTCATGGTAAGCAAGTGGCGAAGGGTGAGTTCTTCACTGTAAGGGCCCTTGAGTTTGGGAAAGTACTTTTTCACTTTATCATCAATGCCTTTAATGTCCCCGTCTTTGATTGCACAGCCTACCAAAAGCGAAACAATGCTTTTGGCCATGGAGAACGAATTGGAAATAGCGCTGCTGTCATGCTGGTCCCAATATTCTTCATATAAAAGTGAGTCACGATGAATGACCAGAAAAGCCACCGATTGATATTTTTCGAGAGAATCGCGGGTAGTCTCCGGGAGTTTGGCCTGATTATATTTTCGGGCTTTGGGCCATGGTATCGAATCTCCGGTTTCCACTTTACGGTTATCAAATATCTGGTAATCGTCGATGTCAGGGGTAAAGTAGATCAGGGCTTTTTGTAAATAGTCGGGCAGGAGGGTATATGTGGCCATTATTGCCACTATAGAAAAGATGACAATTCTTAATGTCCGGTGTTGGGGGACGTGTAGTGGATTTTTCATGTTCTTATGTTTGTGTGAAAGCTCCTTTTTCCGGAGTTTGTTGCACTAACCGTCTGATAACCGGCCGATCTTTTAAAGGGCCGGTCGCTTTTACCGGGACAGTTGACAAGGCGGCATTTTTGTCTGCCCTTGATTTCTCCAGGCTTTGCTTTTGGGAATTTTTATTGTTTTGGATCCGGGTCGTCAGGTTTATAGCTATTCACATGACGTTTGACTTTGGCCTGATATAGTTCTTTTATGGTGATAATAATGCCGGTTTCTTCCACTCCGCCAAAGCGCTCATTAACTGCTGTTCCGAATGTTTTCATAGAGGGGGAGAGATTCATATAGGCATTGATAAGTGGCGGTATATTTTCCCCCAGTTCCCGCACTCTTTTGCTCAAAATTTTGTAGTCCTCCGAAAAAGTCGCTCCTGAAAAAATTTCCCTGATTTCGTTGTCTGAGAGATTTGATTTAACAGGATTGTTCGGGTAAACCAGATTGTCGGGATCATGAAAGTACTTGTCCATAAAGGCCCTGATCAGACTCCTGACCTTCAGGTTGGAATGAGCATACATGGTCACTTTCCCAAAAAAGTATTCTATATGCGGATGATTGATGATGAGTGAACCCAGTCCATCCCACAGGTTATCCAGGGCGTAAAGACTTTTGGCTCCCATTTTACTGGACTGATATTGTGGCTGGACAAAAGAACGTCCCAGCTCAATGGTATATGGAAGATACTCCTTGATGAATTTTTCGGAAAAGTTAAACAATCTTGCTGTAGCCAGATGAATTTTGCCATCAGCGGAAGGCTTAATCTGATCGCACATGATGTAACGATATCCCCCGAGTATCTCTTTTTCCTGGGGGTCCCAAACGATCAGTTGGTGGTAGGGATCGCTGCCGGTATCATAATCATCAATATCGGCCTCTTTCCCGGTTCCTCCGCCTGCCGCACGAAATGATTCCTCCCTGAGCCGTCCGATTTCACGCATGAGGGCGGGAGCTTCGTTGGCTGTAAAATCATAAATTTTATTTTCCCCTTTGTTTGTGTAACGGACAAAGCGGTTTTTCGTCAATTCGGCTTCCAGTTCTTCCCGTGGAACGGGTGGAATGATCGGTTGATTGGCGTCCATTTAACAATGTTTGTTGAATTTCAAAAATTTCAGGGGATAGGGGGCTATTGCAAAATTAATGGTTTTTCGAGAGCTCGTAACTTTTCTCTTTGATTTTTCGTGTCCAGCTATCCGTGGTTCCGCTTTCTTTCAACTGTTGCCATGAAATGGGTTCTCCAAAACGAATGTGGAGGTTTTGATTGTGTTGTTTGAACATTTCATCCGGCAAATATAGCATCTCTATGTTGGCTTTAATGCCCAGTTTTTTTCGTATTCTGGCGAATCTATAGAAAAAATCCGAATTGCGGCCGGAAATATGAACCGGAACGATGTCGCGCTGATGCTGAATGGCTTTGCGGACAAAGTTTTTTTTCCACTCCAGATCACGAATAATTCCTTTTTGTTTTCGGCTGACCAGGCCTGCCGGGAACATCAGAATCTGAGCATCCGATTTGTATGCATCTTCAATCCCCCGGGCTGCATCACGGGAATGCCCCCCATGCTTATTTATCGGTACGAAAATATTGTCCAGCGGTTTCAGGTGCATCAGAATGTCGTTAACTGGGAATTTCAGGTGAGTAAATTTCTCGCTTGTTGCAACAAGAAATGCAATGCCATCGAGGCCTCCCAGCGGATGATTGCTGGCAAAAATGTAACGCCCGTTGCCGGGGACTTTTTCCAGTCCCTCTGCCTGGTATTTTGCCCCAAAAAGTCCAAGAATGGCCTTCCCAAATTCCACTCCCTTAAGGTGCCCCTTTTGGGCCAGAAACTCATTGATCTCCTCCTGGTGGGTGATTCGTTTTAGATAGCGGATCACGAATCCCGGGATGATCTTCAACAGTGCCGGGTTTTTGCTGGCAAAAACCTTCTCGATATCGATGAGCCGTTCACTTGTATGCTCCTTATCTCTGTTGTTCGTTTCCACTTTTTTCCTTTTTTAGTTTTGCGGGTTCAATATTACAAAAAATCTGCGTTTATTGTACATTCAATATTGTCGGGCCGGAAGTGGCTGCTGACGCCCGCTCCCGGTTGGCAGGTCTGTTTTTTGCCATCGTTGCAGGAATGATTTTTGTTCAATTTAGCAAAATTATTCACTTGACTGTTTTGCTGTTGGTGATTATGTAGGTTTTTTTGTAAATTAAACCATTATCTACCTGCCATGCTTATGGCAACAAAGCTGTAAGCTATGAGTAAGGCAAAGAAGTTGGTGAGTGTTATATAATTTCTAATATTAAAAACAAGAGAGAAATGGAAGAACGAACACAAACACAAAATCAGCAAGCACCGGCTTCAGCTATGAAAACATGGCTGATTGTGCTGGGCATTTTATTTATTCTGGCTCTGGGAACTGCGATTTTTTACATGATCCGGGGCGGAAATTTGAAAGAAGAAATCAGTAATCTGGAGAAGGAACAAACCACTCTTCAGGAAGAAAAACAGCAGGTTATTTCCGAAAGAGATGCATCGCAGGAAAATGTGGCTAATCTTGAGTCGGAAATTGAGAAAGTGAAAGAAGAGCATAAGGAAGAAATTGAAAGTAAGGAGGATCAGATTGCAGCTTTTCGCAGCCGTGTAAGTCAGATGAATCAGCTGAGAGAGGAAATTGAAGCCTATAAAGAAATGGAAAGTGAGTACGAGGATCTTCAGGACGAACATGAAAAACTTGTCTCCTCGAGGGATAGTCTCGAGAAA
Source organism: Bacteroidota bacterium (assembly GCA_051744695.1). Classification (GTDB taxonomy): domain Bacteria; phylum Bacteroidota; class Bacteroidia; order Bacteroidales; family Marinilabiliaceae; genus Marinilabilia. The sequence continues at coordinate 6,654 of JBNJDH010000020.1, forward strand.
GCCAATAACGAACTGTCCGAAAAGTTTGCCAACCTCCGCGATAGTGTGGAAAGGTCCGACGACTTGAATGCTTATCACATCAGTCCGCTTACCAAATGGGAACGCTGGCTCTGGGCAGACCGTTATAATATTTCCAAAGCCGGTAGAGTGGACGAAACCACGATCAGTTTTGAGATCGGGGGCTCTATGTTTACCGACGAAGGAACCCGCACGGTCTACCTTAATATGGTTGATCCGGAGGGCAATGTTATGTATCCTTCTGATGAAAAGTTTGAGCTGAAACAAGGCGGTGAAGAAATCCCGTTTACCCGGAAAAAGGAAATTGAATACACCGGGGATGATCTTCCTGTTAATTTTACCATTGAACATGAGAATTCCCTGCAGCCAGGGGTTTATCAGCTTGAAGTTTATATTGACGGTGAATTGAAGAAAGCTTCTTCCCTGGAGCTGAATTGAGGACATCATTCACTTTTTGGGTGGTTTCGTTAAATGGCCACCCAGGAATTGCAACAGGGTGTTGGTCAGATTAATAACTGACCAACACCCTGTTTTTGTTTTCAGAGCCAGCTGTCACTCCTTTGCGGGAGATTTATTTATTTGGAATACGAAAAAAATGCAAGAAAGTGGGGTAGAGTGGTTGATAGTGGTTTAAAAAGTTTGTAGCTTTACACAAATGTTTTTTATTGCCCAATGTTCACATTTATAGGTGATTTCGACTGCAGAACAGATGCCAAGGGGCGCATTGTTTTTCCCTCGGCCTTTAAAAAGGTCGTGGGTGAGGATCATGTGCGCTTCATTGTGCGAAAGGATCTGTTTGAATCCTGTCTGGTGCTCTATCCCTATGAAGTTTGGGAAGAGGAGCTTTCACGCATCCGGGCTGGAATTAACATCTATAATCGTGAGCACAACAGGTTTTTACGTCATTTTTTTCGTAGTTCGGCTGAAGTGACACTCGATGGCAATGGTCGGATTTTAATTCCCAAAAGATTAATGGACCAGATCGATGCGGGGCGTGACTTGATCCTTCTCGGAGTTGATCGGTACATAGAAGTCTGGGATAAAGAAACCTATGTAAATGGTACGCTTTCCGGTGATGATTTGGGCAATCTGGCTGAAAAAATTCTGGGAGGGCAGGACCATTCTAAGGATTTTTGATGGTACTTTTGCATCATAAAGGGCGAATATGTCAGAACAATACCACATACCTGTTTTACAGGCTCCTGCAGTAGATGGGCTTCAAATCCGCCCTTCGGGGGTTTATGTGGATCTTACTTTCGGAGGAGGCGGCCATAGCCGGGCCATTCTTGACCAACTTGATGAACGGGGCCGTTTGATTGCTTTTGATCAGGATGAAGACGCCTGGGGGTATGCGCCTGCGAATGATTCCAGGTTTCAGTTGATTAAACACAATTTCAGATATTTACAGTATTTTCTTGATTACCTGGGTGTACCTGCCGTAGACGGCATTTTGGGGGATCTTGGGGTTTCTTCACACCATTTCGATATGGCCGACCGAGGGTTTTCTTTTCGTTTTGATGCGGCCCTGGATATGCGAATGGGTCCCGGAAGTGCGATCACTGCCGCCCGTGTTTTGAATGAATACCCGGAAGAAAAGCTTTATTCTTTGTTTAAAAAGTATGGAGAAGTACCCTCGCCCGGCCGCTTGGTGAAGGCCATTAACCGGTTTCGTCAGCAAACTTCTTTTGAACGTACCGGTCAGCTCAAAGAAGTGGCCGAAGCACTTGCTCCGCGCCGTGATGCAGCCCGTTATCTGGCCCGCGTTTTTCAGGCCTTGCGAATTGAGGTAAATGGAGAGATGGACGTACTAAAGGATGTATTGATGCAAATGCCCCAGGTGATCAAGTCCGGCGGCCGTTTGGTGGTGATATCATACCATTCGCTGGAAGACCGTATGGTGAAGAATCTGGTTCGTTCGGGTGATACCGATCAGGCACAGGCCGAGACCGATCTCTACGGAAACCGGTTGGTGCCTTTTAAAGCCATTACACGTAAGGTCATTCAGCCTTCAGAAGCCGAAATTGAACAAAATCCGCGTGCTCGCAGCGCCAAACTTCGAATAGCCGAAAGATTATGAGATTCTGGAAAAAGAAAAAAAAGCAGGAAGGAGAATTTCTCTCGGGAAAAGAGGAATTCAGGGAGTTTAAAGGGGCTTCTTTTAAAGAATTTCTCCAGGGCCGCTTCCTGGCAGAAAGCCATGTGGGGAAACACTGGGGGTATCTGGCTTTTGTCGTATTTCTGGGGGTGTTGTACATTGGCAATCGTTATCAGATGGAACATTTGCTCGACAGGCAAGCTGATCTGATTAACGAACTGAAAGATTTAAAGTATGAAGCCATTACCACTTCGTCGGAATTGATGAACATGAGTAAACAAAGTGAGGTAATGGAAAGGGTGCAGGAGGAAGGCCTTGATCTGGAAGTCTTGAAAACCCCACCCCGGAAACTTGAAGTAGAAGAGATAGACTGAATCAATATTAAACAGGTTATTTGTTAAAACAATCGCCCGTTAAACTTTTACAACACCTTGTGATCAGGTGTTTAAAATTTTGACATTTTCATGTTAAATCATAGGATGTCAGCATTATATGGGTTTTTTACACCTAATAATCTAACGATCTATTGTTAAAAACATATTTCAGTATTGTGCAAGGAGTATCTGTCATCTAATTTCTAACATCTAACGATCTAATGTCCATGGGCATCAAACAAAAAATAGTGCTGAGGCTGGCCATAATTTATTTTTTCTTTGGCGGGCTTGTGCTCTGGATTTTGTTCGAATTGTTCAGTCTAAAAGTTTTGGAAGCGGGTCAATGGGAAAAAAAAGCCAGTGAGCTGGAAAGCAGCAGTATTGAAATTGAAGCCAATCGCGGAAATATTCTTGACGAGGATGGAAAAAAGCTTTCATTGTCAGTGCCGACCTATAGGATCTTTATGGATATGAACGCCAACGGTCTGAATGATGAAATTTTCAATGCAAAAATCGACAGCCTGTCACTTTGTTTGTCCAATTTTTTTAAAGATAAGCCGGCATCCGTATACAAAAGAGATCTTTTGCAAGCCAGGCGAAACGGGTCACGATATCACATGGTTAATGCCGAGAAAATATCGTACATTGAACTCAAAGAGGTGAAAAAATTTCCTCTTTTCCGGAGAGGACAAAACTCCGGTGGGTTTATTCCTCAGCAATATGATGAGCGTCATTTGCCTTTTGGATCTTTGGCAGCCCGCACCATTGGCAAACTCTATGGTGATAAGACCAAGGGGGGGATGGTCGGACTGGAAAGAGCTTATGATCACGTCCTTAGCGGAACAAACGGCATCAGTACCTGGAAAAGGATTGCCGGGAGCTGGATCCCTCAGGAGGAAGTTCCCCCGAAGGACGGGAAAGATCTGATCACGACACTGGATATCGGGCTTCAGGATGTGGCAGAGCAATCCCTGCGCAAACAGCTGAAAATGCATAATGCCCACCATGGAGTTGCCATACTCATGGAGGTTAAAACCGGTGCTATTAAGGCTATTGTGAACCTGCACCGAAGCGAACCCGGCGTATACATTGAAGATTATTTCAATTATGCCATTGGAGAAGCTACGGAGCCGGGGTCTACCTTCAAACTTGCTTCCATGATTGCTGCACTTGAAGATGGGGTTGTCCGTCTGACAGACTCTATTGATACGGGCGATGGCGTCTATAAGTACTATGATCAGTTGATGCGGGATACGCATCAGGGAGGTTTTGGGGAAATAACCGTGAGAGACGCCTTTGAAAAGTCATCAAATGTCGGGATTTCACGAATGATCCATGATAATTACAAAGACAATCCGCGGAGGTTTGTAGATCGGTTATATGCCATGGGCCTCCATAAATCTCTGGACGTAGAGATTAAGGGGGAAGGTCAGCCAAAGATTAAATATCCCGGGGATAATTCCTGGTCGGGAGTAACTCTCCCCTGGATGTCAATAGGTTATGAGGTTAAGATGACCCCTTTGCAAATTCTTGCTTTCTACAATGCTGTGGCCAATAACGGGAAAAAAATGAAACCTATGTTTGCGGAAGGAGTGAGCCAACATGGTCAGATGTTGAAGAAGTTTGAACCTGAAGTGTTGAATCCTTCCATTTGCTCTGTGGCTACACTTGAAAAAGTTCGAGGTTTGTTGAAAGGTGTGGTGGAAAGAGGAACTGCCCAAAACATCCGGAATTCCGTTTATGATATTGCCGGAAAAACCGGAACAGCTCAGGTAGCCAAGGGGACTCAAGGTTACCGGAGTGAAGACGGTGTAGAATATATGGCCTCTTTTGTCGGTTATTTTCCGGCCGATGAGCCGAGGTATTCCTGTATTGTGGCTGTTAATAGTCCTTCCAACAATGTTTATTACGGAAATGTGGTTGCCGGAACTGTTTTCCGGGAAATTGCCGACAGGGTTTATGCGCTTAGTTATGATAAAATCTCTCATGATCAAAAGCGCCCGGATATTGAAGAAGGTGTGTTGCCCTGGAGCAAGGGGGGGCCGCTGGAAGATATTTCATTGGTCTTTAATGAAATTGGACTACCCTACGAACAGGAAGGTATACAGGATGATGGGTGGGTATCAGCCAGTGCCCGGGAGCATACGGTTCATTTTCGGCCTAAAAATATTCCTGAAACCCTGGTGCCCCAAGTGAAGGGGATGGGGGCAAAAGATGCGGTTGCCGTTCTTGAAAACCGTGGGTTGAAGGTAGCCATAAAAGGTGCCGGAAAGGTCATGAAACAGTCTGTCCCACCGGGTGAGCCTGTAAATGAAGGTGAAACAATTGTAATATACATGGAGTAGTAAAAAAATGTCGAAAAAATTATCGGATTGCATAGTGAATGTTGAGGTTCTACAAAAGGTTGGCAATGCCGATCCTTTTGTTGATGGGATCGTGTTTGATTCCAGAATGAGTACCCCTCATGCTGTTTTTGTAGCCGTTCGGGGTACTCGCGTGGACGGCCATGCTTTTATTCAGGATGCCATTGCTTCAGGCGCCATTGCGGTGGTTTGTGAAGAGCTTCCGGAGGGGAATCATCCCAACATGGTTTTTGTCAGGGTAAAAGATAGTCAACTTGCATTGGCCCAAATGGCTTCAAGTTTTTTTGATCATCCGTCTGCTCAATTGAATCTGGTGGGGGTGACCGGCACCAACGGGAAAACAACCATTTCCACCCTTCTTTACCATACGGCACGTTTGCTGGGATATAAAGCCGGACTATTTTCTACAATGGGCAATATTATCAATGACCGGCAATTGGATACAAACCTCACCACTCCTGATGTGGTGACATTAAACAAGCTTATGCGGGACATGGTGGATGACGGATGTGAGTATTGCTTTATGGAGGTCAGCTCTCATGCCGTTCACCAGAAAAGGATTTCCGGCCTGACCTTCCGTGGCGGGATATTTTCCAATATTACACATGATCACCTCGATTATCATAAAACCTTTGATGAATACATCAGGGTCAAAAAGCAGTTTTTTGACCAGCTTCCCGAAACAGCTTTTGCTTTGGTCAACCTGGATGATCGCCATGGAAGGGTTATGCTTCAGAATACCAAGGCAAAGCAATGCACCTATTCCCTGCGTGAAATGGCTACATACCGGGCCCGTATTATGGAAGGTCTTTTTGAAGGTATGCAGTTATCGGTTGATGGAGAAGAATTCTGGACCCCCTTTGTCGGGAGGTTCAATGCATCCAATCTATTGGCTGTTTATGGCAGTGGTCGTGAACTGGGCTGGGAACAAAGGGAGCTTCTTCTGGCTATGAGCCGGCTGAAACCTGTAGGGGGACGTTTTGAAACGTTCCGTTCTCAGGAAGGCGTTACCACTGTTGTGGATTATGCTCATTCTCCCGACGCGTTGAAGAATGTGCTTCAGGCCATTAACGATATCCGGAGTCCCGAGCAAACTTTGATTACGGTTGTTGGGGCAGGAGGAAACCGGGATGCAAAAAAACGCCCGCTGATGGCTTCCGAAGCTGTAAAACATAGCTCTAAAGTCATTTTCACTTCCGATAATCCCAGGGATGAGAACCCACAAGATATCATTGATCAGATGATGGAAGGGGTGGCATTCGCCGACCAGATTAAAGTGCTGACCATCACCGACCGCAAAGAGGCCATACGTACTGCATGCACAATTGCCAGGTCAGGAGACATCGTGTTGGTTGCAGGGAAGGGACACGAAACCTACCAGGAAGTGAAAGGGCAAAAATGGCATTTTGATGACAGGGAGATAATTAAAGATTTTTTTGAACAATAAACAGAATCATGCTTTTTTCATTATTTGAATACCTTGAATCCATTGATTTCCCCGGTGCCGGGATGTTTCAGTATATTTCCTTCCGCTCTGGTATGGCTGTAATCGTGGCTCTTTTGATTGGGACCATCTTTGGTAAACGCATCATCAGACTTCTTCAACGGCAACAGATCGGCGAGGTGGTCAGAAACCTGGGATTGGAAGGGCAATATCAGAAAAAGGGGACGCCTACCATGGGTGGACTCATCATCATTCTTTCCATTTTGGTACCGGTATTGTTGTTTGGCAAACTCGATAATGTGTACGTGGTTTTGATGTTGGTAACCACTGTTTGGTTGGGACTAATCGGGTTTCTGGATGACTATATTAAAGTCTTCAGAAAAAATAAAAAGGGACTGGCTGGTGGCTTTAAAATAGTAGGGCAAATTGGACTGGGACTGATCGTGGGTATTTCTCTCTTTTTTAGTGAAGATGTAGTGGTGAGAATGGACTCGCCCGGAGATGCCGAAACCAGGCAGGCAACAACCGAAACTGTGGAAGAACAGCCCGAAACAAAATATATTAAGGCCCCGGTGACCAATGTTCCTTTTTTCAAAGATAACCGGTTTGATTACAATTCATTGCTCGGGTTTTCAGATGAAAAGCCTTCTTTCTGGGGATGGGTGGTGTTTGTTTTGGCCGTTATTTTTATTACCACAGCGGTGTCGAACGGGGCCAATATAACAGACGGGCTCGACGGATTGGCTACGGGGACCTCTGCCATTGTAGGAACGACCCTGGGCATATTGGCTTACGTTTCGAGTAACACCATTTATGCCGATTATCTGAACATCATTTATGTGCCGCATTCCGAAGAATTGGTGGTTTTTATGAGTGCCTTTATTGGTGCCACGGTGGGCTTTTTGTGGTACAACTCGTTCCCTGCCCAGGTGTTTATGGGGGATACCGGAAGCCTTACGATTGGGGGCATCATCGCAGTATTTGCCATTCTGATCAGAATGGAATTGCTTATTCCCATTTTGTGCGGGATTTTCCTGGTGGAAAGCTTATCGGTAATGATTCAGGTTTCGTATTTTAAATATACCCGGAAGAGATATGGAGAAGGAAGACGAATATTTTTGATGTCACCTCTGCATCATCATTATCAGTTGAAAGGGTACACGGAATCGAAAATTGTTACCCGGTTTTGGATTGTTGGGATTATTCTGGCCGTTTTGACGATTGTGACGCTTAAAATCAGATAATATGAAAGGTGTTCAGGATATTTCTGAATAAAATGGCAATAGGCATAAAAATAGGCTTTTGGCCTATGATTTAATTAAATTTTTCAGGTATGGATAAGGAACTGGTCATACTGGGGGCAGGAGAAAGCGGAACGGGAGCGGCGCTCCTGGCTGAAAGGAAGGGATTTCAGGTTTTTGTTTCCGATTGCGGGTCAATTGACCTTAGCAATCAACAGGAGCTTGTGAATGCCGGTATTGAGTATGAAAGCGAAGGACATTCCGAAGACCGGATACTGACGGCTGCTGAAGTCGTCAAAAGTCCCGGGATTCCCGACCATGCTCCTTTGATCAGGAAACTGGTCAGGAACAATGTGCCAGTTATCTCAGAGATTGAGTTTGCCTCAAGGTATTCAAATGCCCGGGTGATCGGGATAACCGGAAGCAATGGCAAAACAACCACTGCTTTGTGGACCTATGAGTTGATGAAGCGCAGCAAAATGGATGTTGTTTTGGCCGGAAATGTAGGGGAGAGCCTGTCACGTCAACTTCTCGAAAGAGATCCGGAATATTTTGTTCTGGAGTTGAGTAGTTTCCAGCTCGACGGCATTTCAAGATTTAAGTGTGATGTGGCCGTCATAACCAACATTACTCCAGATCATATGGACCGCTATGATTACCGGTTTGAAAATTATGTTGAGGCAAAATTCAAAATTTTAAATCAGCATGGTCCCAACAATGTATTTATTTTCAATGCCTGTGATAAAGTGGTTAATGGCAGGCTTAAGCATATAAAATACCCTGGTCAGCGTGTTCCTTTTTCTTTCGGTGAGGTTTACGGCGACGGAGCTTTTGTGGATGGAGAGAGGATCATCATTAATGTACTGAAGCATCATCTTACGTTTCCTGTTAAGGATGTTGCTTTACCGGGCAAACACAATCTGAATAATGCCATGTCGGCCGCTTTGGCTGCCTTGAGCATGGGGTGTTCTGAAAAAGCGGTAGAGGATGGCCTCCGGAATTTTCAAGCTGTGGAACATCGCCTGGAAAGCGTCGAAGAGATTGATGAGGTGCTTTACATTAACGACAGCAAAGCCACAAATATTGATTCCACATGGTTTGCCCTGGAGAGTATGGAGAAACCGGTCATATGGATTGCCGGGGGTACAGACAAGGGGAATGAATATCATGTGCTTGAACAGCTTGTTGTGCAGAAAGTTAAAGCACTGGTATGTCTGGGGGTTGATAATAGCAAATTGAAAGAATTTTTTGAAGGTAAAGTGCCTCACCTTGCGGAAACAAGGTCGATGAAAGATGCTGTCAATCAGGCCCGGGATTATGCAAGGCCCGGAGACGTCGTGTTGCTCTCACCTGCCTGTGCCAGTTTTGATTTATTTGAAAATTACGAAGACAGGGGACGACAATTTAAAGAAGCAGTTAAATCCAGGAAAAGATCATGAGTAATTTCGTGCAGAAATACATTAAAGGCGACCAGGTGATGTGGGGGATTATTGTCTTTTTGGCCCTCGTGTCTTTGCTGACTGTATACAGCGCCACAGGAAGCCTGGCCTATAAAACACAGGGAGGGAATACCACCCATTTTATGTTTAAACAGTTGTTTTTTCTGCTTGTTGGGATTTCTTTGATCATTGTGGTTCATCGGATTCCCTATAAATATTTCGTATTTTTTAGTTTACCTCTCCTGTATGTTTCCATCATACTTCTTGTCATTACGGTATTGTCGGGCCAAAATCTGAATGAGGCCAGCCGCTGGTTGACCGTTCCCGGCATTGGCCTGAGTTTTCAGCCATCGGAGATGGCAAAGCTGGGCCTTGTTTTATACGCGTCAAGGGTTCTTGCGCAGCATCAACGGGATGATGGTCCCACTGAAGGAGCATTTTGGCCGATTATTATTCATACAGCGGTGGTGTGTTTGCTGATTTTTCCTGAAAACCTTTCCACTTCGCTTCTTCTTGGAGGGATTATTATGCTGATGATGTTTCTCGGACGGGTTCCTTTTCGCAATTTGTTTTTCACCGGATTGACAGGAACAGCCATTGTAGCCATCGTTTTGCTTCTTGCCATGAATGATGTCGTCATTGTTGACCGGGCCGAGACCTGGGCCTCCCGTGTTGAGGATTATATGGATGATGAGCAGGAGATGTCCAAGTTTGGCAGTGATTATCAGATTACTCAGTCCAAAATAGCCATTGCAACAGGTGGCGTTTTGGGGAAAGGCCCCGGGAATAGTGACCAGCGTAATTTTCTTCCCCATCCTTACAGTGATTTTATATATGCCATTATAGCTGAAGAGTTTGGTTTCTTTGGGGCGCTTCTGGTTTTGGTTGCGTATTTTATATTTTTTACACGTATCGGTGTTTTGGTTAGTTCCAGTAACCGGACTTTCCCGGCTTTTATGGTGCTGGGCCTTGGGATAATGTTAGTTGCTCAGGCATTTCTCAATATGGGGGTGGCAGTGGGAATTTTTCCCGTCACCGGGCAGCCTCTTCCCCTTGTCAGTATGGGGGGGACTTCCATTTTGTTTACCTGTTTGGCTTTGGGGGCCATTTTAAGTGTAAGCAGGCATTACCAGGGAGAACGTGAACAACAAAATGCCAAAGTTCAAAATTCGGAAAATCAATGATTGCAGGATGGGAAAAACCCGATCTCGAATGAAGAAAAATTGAATATGACGGGATGAAGGAAAAATTGAAAATATTGATCAGTGGTGGCGGAACCGGAGGACACGTTTTTCCGGCTATTGCCATTGCCGATGCTCTAAAAAAACGAAACTCCGGTGCGGAGATCCTTTTTGCAGGAGCCATTGGCCGCATGGAAATGGACAGGGTGCCTGCTGCCGGGTACCACATTGTGGGATTGCCGGTGGCCGGCTTTCAGCGTAAACTGACATTGAAGAATATCACGTTCTTTTTTAAGCTCGCAGCCAGCATGTTGAAGGCATGGCGCCTGGTCCGGAATTTTCGGCCGGATGTGGCTGTAGGGGTTGGGGGATACGCCAGTGGTCCGGTATTGAGGTCGGCAGCTTCTCAGGGTGTCCCGACCCTCCTTCAGGAGCAAAACAGTTACCCCGGTGTGACGAATAAAATCCTGGCGCGCAAAGCTCACCGGATTTGCGTAGCTTACCCCGGTATGGAGCGTTTTTTCCCTTCAGAAAAGATTGTTTTGACGGGAAACCCGGTGCGACAAAACCTTTTAGCCGATGTCGATCGGACCCAAGCCTGTCAGGAACTTGGACTTGATGAAAACAAACAAACTGTTCTGGTTGTCGGCGGTTCGCTGGGAGCGCGTAGCATTAACAACGGGATTGCGAATGATCTTGATCAAATAAAGAAAAGAATGGACGTGCAATTCCTCTGGCAATGCGGAAAGCATTATTTTGAGGAAATGCAGCAATTGCTCACGGGGAAAAATGTTGCCAATATTGTACTGGTCCCTTTCGTCTCCCGGATGGATATGGCGTATGATCTGGCTGATGTGGTTATCTCCCGTGCGGGTGCATGCACCATCAGTGAACTGGCGCTTCTGGGGAAAGCTTCAGTGCTGGTACCCTCCCCCAATGTGGCAGAGGATCACCAGACCAAAAATGCCATGAGCCTTGTTAAAGAGGGAGCGGCCCTTATGATTCCTGATCATGAAACACCCGGCAGGTTGGTGGGTGATGCGCTGGACCTGCTCGATGATAAAGAATATAAGAAGCAATTGGAAGAAAAAGTCCGTTTGTTTGCACACCCGGATTCGGCTGAAAAAATTGCAGAAGAAATTGAAAAAATTGTCGGTAAATGAAAGCCTTGGGGAAATATAGCAGTGTGTTTTTCATCGGCATCGGTGGCATCGGGATGAGCGCCCTGGCTCGCTTTTTCCATGGCTCTGGGTTTCGTGTGGCTGGTTATGACCGTGTATCCGGCCCTTTGATCGAAACCCTCCTGACCGAGGGGATTGAAGTTCTCTTTGATGAGAGCATTGCTGTTATTCCTGAAGCGTTTACCAATCCCGCAAGCACATTGGTCGTTTACACCCCGGCTGTCCCTTCGAATCATGAACAAATGAAATGGTTTTCAGATAATGGTTTCATGGTTTTGAAGCGTTCCCGGGTTTTGGGCATGATCACAGAAGATATGAGATCGGTTTGTGTAGCCGGGACTCATGGCAAAACCACGGTGTCAACATTGACGGCCTACCTCCTTTATCACAGCCATTGCGGAACCAATGCTTTTCTGGGAGGAATCGCCAAAGATTTTGGTACCAATTTTCTTAGTAATCCGCAATCCGATCTGGTGGTTCTGGAAGCCGATGAGTTTGACCGCTCATTCTGGCAGCTTAGCCCTCATACTGCCCTGATCACGTCCATGGACCCCGACCACCTTGATGTTTATGGAACACCCGGTGAAGTGATAGGGGGATTTGCCGGTTTTGCTGCCCGGATCCGTGAAGATGGTTTTTTGTTGATCAAAGCGGGTTTGCCTGTGCCTGAAAACCTGGCAAAGGGGGTCAGCGTATTTACCTATTCGATGAAGGAAGATGCCGATTTTCGTGTTTTCAATATCAGGTTCGACAAAGGAAGGTATTCATTTGATCTGGAAACACCTGATGGCGTGATT
>JBNJDH010000021.1:0-17948 GCA_051744695.1 Bacteroidota bacterium
AAAGAAAGTTTATTATGAATCAGCAGTTAAATTTGATAGCAGCACTGGACATCGGTTCAACAAAAGTGGTTGCCGTGGCTGGCAGGAAGCACCCCAACGGACGGGTAGAGGTTCTGGGAATTGAAAAAATACCTACTACAGGAGTGAAAAAAGGTATTGTGCTTAATATTGATGAAACTGCCCGGGCAATCAAGCAGGCTGTTTCTGCCTTAGAAACTCGTCTGAATATTAAACTCAGTGATGCTTTTGTCGGGATTTCTGGCCAATATGTCCGGACAATGGCAAATCGATGTTATCGGGCTATTAAACCGGGGAACGAGATCAATACTTTTGATGTAGAACAACTTCTTCAGGATAGTTATCGCATTGTTTTAGAGGCTGATGAAAAGATATTGCATGTTGTGCCGCGCGATTATGTTGTGGATCATGAGAGTGGCATTAAAGAACCTGTGGGTTATTCAGCTCAACGGGTCGAAGGAAACTTTCATGTTGTGATCGGTCGTATATCGGTTATCCGCAATATTGAAAAATGTGTCGAAAGGGCTGGTTTGCGACTTAATGGATTGGTATTTAATCCTTTGGCATCCTCGGGTGCAGTGTTGTCCGAAGAAGAGAAGGAAGCAGGGGTTGTGATGATCGATATCGGCGGAGGGACAGCGGATCTTGCCTTGTTCTATGATGGGTTGTTAAGGCATTCGGCTGTTGTTCCTTTTGGTGGCAATGTGATTACTTCAGATATTAAAGAAGGGTGTTCGGTGCTAGTTAAGCAGGCCGAAGCCTTAAAAACCCAATTTGGTTCTGCGCTGGGAACCCAGGCCAGAGAAGATGCAGTTGTGACCATCCCCGGTATACCCGGGTGGGAGCCCAAAGAGATCTCTTTCAAGAGTCTGGCTTGCATCATTCAGGCACGAATGGAAGAGATTCTTGAGTTGATTATGCACCATGTAGAGCGGTCCGGATATTATGAAAAACTCGGAGCTGGTATCGTGCTCACGGGTGGCGGAGCCGAACTCAGTCACCTTGTTGAACTGACCAAATTGAAAACGGGGCTTGATGTGAGGACAGGTGCTCCAACTCAGGCTTTTTCCAATGAAGAACCCGAAGCTTTGGATGATCTTACACTTGCTACTTCTGTCGGACTATTGATCTCAGCCGGCCAATATCCCGGCAATCAGGTGACCCGGGAACAGGTTCTTTTTGATGACGTGGAAGAGCAGCCAACTAAAGAGAGAAAAACGAAATCTTCCGGGACAGCCAAAAAAGCCAGGAAGCAGAAAAAAGAGAAAAAGACCGAATTTACCGGCGACCTGTTTGGCAATATAAAACGAAATATTGCAGGTATATTTGATGAGAGAGATACCGAAATGTAATTCCGGCAAAAGGAGAAACCTATGAGCGAAGAATTAATGAATTTTGATATTCCGGGAGATCCCAATTCCATCATCAAAGTGATCGGAGTTGGCGGGGGTGGCAGCAATGCGATCAATTATATGTACGATCTCGGAATCAAAGATGTAAGTTTTGTGGTCTGTAATACAGATTCTCAGGCACTTACCAGTAGTCCTGTGCCCGTCAAGATCCAACTGGGGGAATCGCTCACCGAAGGCCGGGGTGCCGGGAATAAACCCCTCAAAGGCCGTGAAGCCGCCATAGAGAGCATCGAGTCAGTTAAGGCGGTGCTCGAGGATAATACCAAAATGGCCTTCATTACTGCCGGCATGGGAGGGGGAACAGGTACCGGTGCTGCTCCTGTTATTGCCAAAGCTGCCCGTGAAGTTGGTGTCCTCACTGTCGGAATTGTGACCATCCCGTTTAAGTTTGAAGGCCGTGTGCGGATAGAACAAGCTCTCGAGGGGATTGCTGAGATGGAGCAACATGTGGATTCGCTTTTGATCATAAACAATGAGAAATTGCGTGATATGTATGGCGACCTGAAACTCAGTAATGCATTTTCGCGTGCTGATAACGTGTTGGCCACCGCTGCCAAGGGAATTGCGGAGATCATTACCGTTCATGGATACATCAATGTGGATTTTGCCGATGTGGAAACCGTGATGAAAAATAGTGGTGTGGCGATTATGGGGTCTGCCACTGCCCAGGGGAATGAACGGGCAATCGATGCCATTCAGGCAGCCCTTGAATCTCCTTTGCTTAACAACAACGACATCAAAGGAGCCAGGAATATTCTTCTCAACATCACATCCGGTGTCGACGAGATTACCATGGATGAGGTGGGTGAGATCACGGATTATGTCCAGGGCAGAGTCGGCGAGACTGCTTCCATCATATGGGGCTCGGGAATTGATGAAAGATTGAACGATGATGTGAGCGTAACCATTATTGCCACCGGTTTTGCTTCCGGACACATCATCCAGAAAGAGGACGGAAAACCTGTAAAATCAAGAGTTACCCGCTACAGTATGGATGAAGAGGGGAATGTAAATGACGAGGAAATAGAAGAACCCGAAGAAGAGGAGGAGGAAAAGTCACGTGAGATCGACTTTGATCTTCTTGAGCAGGAAAAGAAAAGGCAGATCGAATGGTTATACGGTGAGGATGCACCCGGAAATCCCCAGAATGATCCCCAAAATGATCTTTTATCCTGGGCCATTGATAATGAAAAAAATGATGTGCGTCCTATCCTTGAACCCGGATCGGCAGCAGCTTTGACACCTGAAGAAATGGGGGATGAAAAATTGATCGACGAAATGGAGAATGTTCCTGCCTTTAAACGGCGCAACGTGAATATTGGAAAAGAACAAAAAAATAAACAATCAAAGAAGAATCCCGAACGAAAAGTCTCGCGTTTTTCTTTGTCTGATGGGCGGAATGGCCCGAAATTAAGTAATGACAATCCCTGGTTACATGATAATGTGGATTAAATGATGATTGAAATTTATTAACAGCAGTGATTTATGAGTTTGACAGAACAGATTACACAGGAGATGAAGGTTGCTATGCGAGAGCGCGACCAAATGAAGCTGGAAGCCTTGAGAAGTATAAAAAAGGAACTTCTTGAATCGCAGACTTCTGCCGGTTCAGGTGGAAAAGTGACACCCGAGGAAGAGTTGAAGATCCTTCAACGCATGGTAAAACAGCGGAAGGATTCTGCGGCTATTTATTCGGCCCAGGGCAGGGCTGATCTTTATGATAAAGAAATGGCAGAGGCCGATATTATTGCCGGGTTTTTACCCGAACAGCTTTCTCCTGAAAAGCTGGAAGAGGAAGTAAAACAGATCATTGATGAGGTGGGAGCTTCCACGATTAAAGATATGGGGAAAGTAATGGGAACGGCCACCAAAAAACTGGCCGGAAAGGCAGATGGAAAAGACATTTCTGAAACTGTCAAAAGGTTGCTTTCCGGCGACAATTCATAAAATCAAACGTATGCTTATTAGAATAAAAAAGGGGTGAAAAATTTTCACCCCTTTTTTATTCTGGAATTATTTGCCTCTTAATAAAAATTGGCCCTGTTATCTTCTATTTCTGCATTGTCGCGAATGGTACTTCGCAATTGCGATCTTATTTTGGCATTGAGATTGTCCTTGAGCTGTTGGGATACTTGTTCCTCGTTAACTTCTAATTCGGTTTTAGAGGTTACCTGCACAAGATAAACACCGTTATTTCCGGCTACAGGCTCTGAAACCTGGTCGGGACTTGAATATACTGCAAGGGATACCAATGCCGGTTCTACGCCTGCACCTGGAACCTGAGATGCATCAAAGGTTATTTCGGAGGCCGATTGAATTTGGGCTTCATTGGCCCTGGCAATTTCCTGAAGGTTTTTTCCGCTTTCTTTTTCCTCTTGCAATTGCTCTATCAGAATGGTTTCCTTCTTGTCCTCAACCAATTGCCGCTCAATGCGATTTTCCACCTCTTCAAGGGGTACTGTGCCTTCTTCGGTAATATCGGAAAGTACGGCTATTACAAACTGATCGCCAATTTCCTGTACCGGTGACATTTCACCTTCTTCTTCCGCTTCAAAGGCCCATTTGACGAGCTCACGAGGCTGGTCTAAAGAACCTACCTCCCGGTCATTTTTGTTGAGATTGCGACCGTATCTTTTTGTGAGGTTTTCTTCTTCAATGGCTTCATTGAATTGTTCCACAGAATTATTTTGGGCTGCAAATTTTGTAGCCTCTGAATAAACATTCTGATAAGTTTCAGAACTGTAAGTTACTTCACGACCAAGATGAGCTACCTGGTATTTGGTGACAGGCTCACTATGCTCCTGAATGTGAATGACATGAATACCAAAATCTGATTCTGCCTGGACAATTTCTCCTTCCTCTCCAAAAAATACAGCATCGCTGAAAGGCTTGACCATTTGTCCCTGGCGGAACCACCCCACATCACCACCGTTAATGGCCGATCCCTGGTCCTCTGAATGCTGGCGGGCCAGTTCGCCAAAGTCGGCTCCTTGTTCAAGTTCGCTCATCAGGCTGTCTGCGGTATTTTCGGCTTGTTGCGGGTTTTGCTGATTTTTCCTGAGCAAAATGTGACGGGCTTTAGCCGAATCCGGCACCTGTGCCACATCAACCAGTCGTGTTAAAATGTAAGTATCATCGTCATAGTAAGGTCCGTAAACATCACCCTCCGAGCTTGATGTGACAAAATCCCTCAATTCATCGTTGAATTGCTCCGGCTTTTTGTATGCCGGGTCAAAAGGAATATCAGAATTGATGCGGACAAACTGCTCTGCATCAACTTCCGGGTCGCTGAAATCGTCCTTCATTTCTTTGACCCTTTGTTCAGTCATTTGCCGGTCTTCTTCAGTTGGCTCTACATCAAAGGTGACATATTCAATATCCCGGCTGGCTTCTTGTTTGAAACGCTCCTGATGGGACTCATAATAATCTTCGATCTCTTCGTCCGAAACGGTTACATCCTCATCTGAAACCGAATTGCGCCGCAATCTCAAATAATCAAAGTCAACCTGAGTGCTGCGCGCATTGATCTCACTTTCTGTCCAGTTGGATGTTACGTGAAATCCTTTTTGAAATAGGGCGGCATACTTAGAGAACAATCGTTCATTGATGAGTTGGTCTTCAACAAAATTCCAGTAAAAATTGGCTCTGGGGTCCTCTTGTTTTGATCTGAGGAAGTTGATGACCTGCTCCTGATCGAAACGGCCGGTTTGTGGGTTTCTGAATAACTGCCGTATGGTAGGATGGGGGTTGGAGCCGGTGACCATATCGAGCAATTCGGCTGAGGAGACATTGATACCAAGCTCCTCGTATTTTTCGCCCATTACGATCTCATTGACCATCTGGTTCCAGGCCTGGTCGCGCAATTGGTTAACCATTTCTGCATCGAGGGATGAATTTTCGGAGTTCATTTTTGCGTACTCCTCCATCTCTGATACTCTTGACTGAAACTCTTCAATGGAGACCGACTGACCATTGATGTCAGCCACTTCCTGTTTTGACCTCTGGAATATGGATGAACCAGAGCTCAAAAGGTCGGTCATAATGAAGGCAAACAGTGCGAAGCCGATCATTATGGCTACAAGGGCTCCTCCTTTACTTCTAATTCTCTCTAAAGTTGCCATTCGAATTATAGATTAGTTTTGTTTTTAAAAATCAGGTCACGAATATACAAAAAAATGCACAATCCGGTTTTGCTTGGAACAAGCGCTGCGAATTTATAATGAATATAAAAATTCACCAATTATCCTTCTTCATCTTTGATGAGCTCTATAAGCTCAATTTTTGAACTGGAGGCGTCAAGAATCTTTAAAGTGAAGGACCCAATGCGGATTTCGTCTCCGGTTTTCGGTATAGATTCGTTGTAGGTGAGTACCATCCCGGCCAGTGTTTCATATTCGTCGGAAACCGGCAGGTCGAGTTGGTATTTTTCATTCAGGTAATCAATTTCAAATCGTCCGGAAAACTGATACCTGTTCTCTGAGATTTTTTTCTCGGTCAGGTCGGACACATCATGTTCATCATTAATTTCACCAAATATCTCTTCCAGGATGTCTTCGAGGGTGACAATCCCGGCGGTTCCGCCAAATTCATCAACCACCAGGGCTATGCTTTTGTGCTCCTTCGTGAAAAGTTCCAGCAGTTTATTGGCAGTCATGGTTTCGGGAACAATGCTGATGGGATTTGTGATGTTTTTGAGTTTACGGGGCTGTTTAAACAATGCGGAAACATGGACATAACCGATGATGTTGTCAATATGTTCTCTGAAGACAAGAATTTTTGAGTGTCCGCTTTCTATGAATTTTTGCTGAAGGGTTTCTATTTCATCTTCAGCATCTACTGCCTGCAGATCGGTTCTGGGGATTGTGCATTCTCTGACTTTTACGGAGGAGAAATCGAGTGCATTTTTTAAGAACTTCATTTCCTGGGGAATCTCCTCATCATCGGGGGCTTTTTCGTGATGTTCGGCAAGAAGATTATCAAAATCGGGTTTGCTGATAACAATGTCTTCAGTGGTAGATGGCCGGTCCGAACGTGTAACTTTTCGAATCATGAAATTGGAGATCCCCAGAATCATTTTTGAAACAGGTAGAAACAGGCTGTAAAAAAACGACAGGGGGATGCTGAAAATATTCAGTGTTAAGATGGGATTGATCCGGAATACGATTTTTGGGAAAAATTCGGCCGTCAGTAAAATGATAATAGTGGAAATGATGGTTTGGACCAGTAGAATGATAAAATCAGAATTGAAATGAGAATTGAGAACCGGCTCAAACATGTGGGCCATATAGATGCCGTAAACAACCAGCGCGATGTTATTGCCTATGAGGATTGTGGTAATAAACAATCCGGGTTTTCGTATAAACCGGTCAATAAAATGTGAAATACGCGGATTTTTCTTCCTGTTAAGTTCAATAAGGAGCTTATTGGCCGACAGAAAGGCCATTTCGCTTCCTGAAAAAATTGCCGAGAACAATACAGCTGCAATGATAACCGGTAGATATTCCATTTTTGGGGTAGACTTACTTTATCGCAAGGTAAAAAAAATACGCCTATCCGGCATTTTTATGCCGGGTAAATTATTAAGGATTCTCCTCTTCTTCGTCTACCGCAACGATGCCACTGATGTTTTTGATGGTATAATTTTCGAATTTTTCATCCGATTCGAACCCATAACCAGTGAGAATTTCTTCATCTGTTGTAATTTTAATGAATTCGTCTGAATATACCTCTTTTTTATTTGCGTCCCAGAAAAGTTGCTCGGTATTGATAACTTCGTCTTTGAAGTTGACAGCTTCAACATCGTTTTGTAATTCCCATAATTCCTCTTTCTCATGATATATGGCATAACTGCTTTTGATGCGTGCTTCAACTTCTCCGCTGTCATTGTATACAATGAGGTGAAGGCCTTCCGGAAATTCGGTGTAAGGTTCGGAACGATTGTCGTATTGATTCATTTCCGGGGAAAGAAAACGGTATTTTACACGCCCGGAATCGGTAATGGTGGATTCAAGATCCTCGACAGACAACGAGGGATGATTTTCTTCATCAACAACAGCTTTGATCTCTTCGGGTTCGTTAGACTGGCAGGCTGCTGTGAAAAAAACAACAGCAAGCAGTAAAAGACTGCCTGCTGTTGTTTTGAGTGGTGTTAAAATATGTCTGTTGTGTAATTTCTTCATTTATTTCGACCTGATGGTTGTTCTTTCATCAATCCAGCCACCAACGGTATAGGATTCCCCTATTTCGTATCCCTGGAAGAAAATTTCATCTTTGGCCGGGAAATGTCTCTTGTAAGTATTGATAAGTTCATCTGCTTCGTTCTCAACTTCTGAATCAACTGATTTTGCTTTCTCGAATTTATCTACAGCTGCCCAATAAGCGGTTTTCTGTTCAAATTCGTCACTGCTTAGGTTGTCTGAAGCTGCTGCATAAGCCCTTCCTATCAAAAGGTAGGGGTCACCCCATTCGGGGCGCAATTCAACAGCTTCCCGCGCATTAGACCTTGCTTTTCTCAGGTTTTCCTCAGAAAGATGGAGCAGCCCCAGCTGATAATAGTATTCGGCTCTTTGTTCATCTTTTTCTTCCAGATCAATGGCTTCTCTGAAATAATCCATGGCTTTCTGGTTGTTTTCGGCCTTCAGGTGCATGCGGGCCAATCCGTAGGCTGAGGAGGCTGAAGGTTCAATTTCATGCTCATATTCAGCTACTTGGTATATAATCTCCATGTCCTCGCACATTTCCAGTGCAAAAAGGCGGCTAACCCTTTGAAGCCATTTCAAGTCATCTTTGTGTTCTTCGAGCTGAGGTTCAAAGATATCTGCCAGGGTTTCGCAGTCAGCTGCACCACTTCGGGCAAACAGTCGTTCTATTCTACTTGACAGATCTTCAAGCATGCTTCGGTGTTTCTTCATGCTGGGATCTTCCAT
Organism: Bacteroidota bacterium; assembly: GCA_051744695.1. Classification (GTDB taxonomy): domain Bacteria; phylum Bacteroidota; class Bacteroidia; order Bacteroidales; family Marinilabiliaceae; genus Marinilabilia. Next base: position 8,357 of record JBNJDH010000021.1, read on the forward strand.
TTGTGATGCAAGAAGGTCTGTAACCGTTTTGTAGTTATTAACAACATCTTCTGAAGTGAGTTCTCCCTCCTCGTACAAAGAAACAGTTGTAGTCATATAAACTGCCAGTGCTGCCGGTTGAGAAGAAGTCCCCAGTTCATCGATGGATTCCTCAAGAAGATTGTAAGCTTCTTGTTTGACTTCCAGGTCATTCTTTTTATACTCCATCATGTCGATGGCCTTGATCCCCTTCACATAAGGTGTTCCGTATTTTGGATGGTCCCCATAATATTTTATTCGCTGATCATAAACCTCCATCAGGTCCTCGAAATATTTTTTCTTCTCCTCTTCGTTTGAAGCATTTTCCAATTTGTGCTTCATGATCTTTGCTCCGTCAATGTACAGATTTCTCGTAGATTGTGGGCATTGATCGAATGCTTCTTTCCAGTAAGAATGCGCTTTGTCGTAACGTTCTTGTTTAACAAGCTCACGGTAAAGAGAAAGGTTTCTAAGACATCTTACACTGTCTTCTCCTGTTCCGTATTTTGAGCCATCTTCAGCACCTGTTTGACCAAATGTCTGTGCCGAAAGGGAAACCAGCATTCCCAGAATTAATATCTTTACAGCTTTCATAATAATTAAGTTGTTTATTTTTTAAAACCCCGTGCAACAAACATTTACGTCTGCTCTATTCCACAAGAAAAAAATTTTCTTTATCTTCTTTTAGCTTTTATAAAAACGATGGCAAATGTAAAAAAATATTATAAAATGAGCCGTCCATCTTAGGAATTGATTTTGTTTTGTTAATCAAATTTTCTTTGTCTAAACCAAAGTTCATGGAAAGTGAAATTTAATGTCATTTTCCCATAATTTTCGCTCATTATCTTGTTATCTGCCGATGGGGTACGTTTACCCAATTCAAAAGCCATGTTCACCGATGTTTTACTTCGGCTGAGTGGTAAACCTATTCCAAAAGTTATGCCAAAATCATTTATTTGCTGATCATTGATTTTGATATACTCCTGTTTGTATTTTATACCAGCACGGTAGCTCATTCGTCCCAGGTAGCTTTGTGACCTTTTATTGGGGATATATTGTGCCCCTGCCATGAGATGTGAGCTGTTCGTTGTATTTGAATGTCCGTCAGGGAGAGTAATATCCCCCCAGTTGGAGATTATATAATCTGCGTTCAAAAGAAGTTCTTCGCTTTCTTTATTCATTTTGTAAGAAACGCCAAATCCTAAAGATTGGGGTATGTCAAAACTTTTGATGTCGGATGAGTCAGAAGCTGCTTCGATGACCTGATTGGATGTAAAAAGCTTTCCGTCTTCATCATACTGAAATCCCTTTGCTACAGTTCTCTGGAAGTCTCCGTTAATCGGGGTTTGTGGGCGGAAGGTAGCGCCCAAAGTAAGGCTCCGGGAATTGCTTATTTCCTTTGTGTATTGGGCCCCGAAATCAAAGAAGAAATCACTTGCGTGAAGTTCGGACTGAACCCCGTACTTATAAGCTGCTTGATCTTCCGAGAATTCGATGAATGTAGTGTGCCGAATGTTTCCGAACAGATAAGTGGCGTGGGCTCCTATTGAAAGATTTGGAGACGGGCGAAATGACAAACCTCCATAAGCCGAGGAAAGATTGCCGGTTCCGATGGCCCGGTTCAGGGTATTTGCGTCGGAAAATTCAAATTTATATCCTGTATTTGAAAAAGGCTTAAGGCCCAGGGAAGTATGAAACTTTTTTGACAAGGGGAACCCCATGGCAAAATAGCTGAAATCTATATTGTTGTATTTTTCTTCGTTGCCCTCTGATTCAAATGTTTGGTTAAAGCCTGATATGCCGGCTTCGAAGAAAAAGGATGTTGAATCAATGGCTGAATAGGAAGCCGGATTCAGATTGTTCAGGTGGTCCTTATCTCTGTGGCCGATTCCCGTGTTTCCCATGGCGGCATTCTGACCAAATCCTCTTTCGGACAACTCACCTACTCCGTAACGAGAAAAAGGGGAGTAAGTTCTTTTCTGGCTAAAAGAAGAAACTGAGATCAGTAAAGCGAAAAATAGCAGGCTGTATCTAATAATTTTATGCATTGTATTCAATTATACGATTTAATCCGGATAGCACTAAATTTGGATGTACAAAGATGATATTTTTTATATAGCTGACAAAAAAATCTGCGTCGCCTCCTGTGAGGATTGTTTTGAGGTCGGGATACTCTTTTTTCAATGATTCGATGTATCCCTCTAACTCCATTTTTATTCCGTTTTGTACGCCGGAACGAATGGCTTGTTCTGTTGTTTTTCCCAAAAAGGGACCTTCTCCTCTTTCAACTTTCGGAAGGCTTTTCGTCTGTTGGTGTAAGGCCGCAAAACGCATTTGAAGACCTGGTGAAATATTTCCTCCATAATAGGTGTTTTTTGTTACAAGATCAAATGTTATTGCCGAACCGGCGTCAACCACCAGAAGGGGGTCTTTGGGGTAAAGGGTTGCAGCCCCGACGGCAGCGGCAAGACGGTCTATTCCAAGGCTTTCTGGGCTTTCATAGATGTTTTCAATGGGCAGGGGGGTGTTGTGGTCGAAGAAAAGCATTTTACCCGGTATATTCTTTAATCCGGTTGTGAACAAATCTGTATCTTTAGTCACCGAAGAAACGATCACATTGTCGGGATTGTACTTTTTCCTTAGATCATTCAGAGAATTTTTGTCAATGAAAACAAGCTTGTAGGTGGAAATTAACTTACTCTTATCAAAAAAACCCAATTTGGTGCTGCTGTTTCCCTGGTCAATTGCTAAATTCATCTGTTTAAATTTTAAAAAAAATGCAAATCAACACGGTCTAAAAAAGAAAGCTCTATTTTTAGAAACCGGCAAACGAAATAATAGTCCGGAAATAATTTCGGCTTTAGCTGACCGTTTTATATTGATTTGTTTGCATAGATGTCCGTTCTTATGCGGGGGCAACAGCCCAAAAATTGTACCACAATTATGCGAAAAGTTCTTGTAGTTGAAGATGACCGATTTATTTCAGCCATATTTACTCTTTTTTTGAAAGATTTGGGATACGAAATTATTGGTCGTTGTAAAACCGGAGGAGATGCCGTGGACGAATGTAAACGGCAGGAACCCGATATGGTATTGATGGATATTCACCTGGAGGGTGATGTGGATGGAATTGAAGCGGCCGATATTATACAGCGGGAGTGTGAAGTTCCGGTGATTTTTATTTCAAGCGATACCAGTGTCGCCGTTATTAAAAGGGCTGTGGTAGCCAATTCTTACGGTTATTTGGTTAAACCCATAACGAAGAAGGAACTGGGAATTACCATGGAACTGGCCTATTATAAGCATAAGGCCGATATTGACCAGAAAAGAAGGGAGCAAAGTTTTAGAAATTATATCTCCAAGGCTCCTGTGCCTATGATCATTGTTCAAAAAGGGACCATTCGGTATCTTAACAATCTGGCTCTTGAGCTTTTTAAAACCCATTATATGGAGGATATTGTGGGAACGCTTCTGGCTGATTTTGTAGATGAGGAGTATGTCCCGGTCCTGGAGAGCATTTTTGCCGACGAAACCAGGGAGAAAATCGAACCACTTCATCTGCAAATCAAAACGTTTCACCAAAAGCCCTTGAAAATCGTGGCCCATACCTCTTTGATCCATTTCAATGATACGCCGGCTTTTCAGATGGTTTTGGTGGAGGTGTCCGAATATGTGGCCCGCATCGATGAGCTCAATAAGTGGAAAGAAGCGGCACTTACGGGGCTTGGACCTGTCCTTCTGATCAATAACCTATTCGAAGTTGTGGATTACAATCCTTCATTCCGTGAATTTGTGAGCCCGGCTTTTGATATGCGGGGGCATTCTGTTTTTACCCTGCGTCCATGGATGAACATCGACCGTGGTGCCCTTGCCAATATTTTCAATCAATGCGATACTGCTCCCGTTGATTTGACAATAGAGACGGTTTCTCACAATTTGATGTGTGGGGGGTATGTGCTCAACAATGGACAGGGCAATCCTGAAAACATACTGGTGATTTTGAAAGAGGCTGAAATGAAAGAATAAGGGATTTCGGTAATGTGGTCATTTTTTTAATTGCTGTTTTGTTCCTGACCTGCCATCTCTTTGAGGGTGTGTTGCAGATTTTCGATCCCTTTTATTTTTTTGATGATCAGAACCAGTTTGTCCCCTTTTTGCTGCATCTGAACTTCTTTGGGGTTTTGCTGCACCCATTGAAGGATGTTGCCGAACAATTTTGACTGATAAAAAGGTGAATCGGGATTGCTCACGAAATGTATTCTTGCGCTTTTGTTCTTAAGGATCAGCTTCTCAATGCCCAGGGTTTTGGCCAGCATCCTTAATCGCACAATTTCGAGCAGTGCAGCTGTTGGCTCAGGTAAGGGTCCGAAACGGTCTTCCAGTTGTTCGCAGAAAGTTTTCAGGGATTCTTCATTATCAATGTTATCAAGCTCACGGTACAAATCCATTCTTTCGGCCGTATTGGACACATAATCTTCTGGTATTCTTACTTCTTCATCGGTTTCAATTTGGCAGTCGTTCACATAATTTCTGGCAGATTCGCCCGGGCGGGGCTCGTCTTTGAAAAGCTCGGGAAATTCATCTTCCCGCAGTTCGAGCATCGCTTCCTGAAGAATGCGTTGATAAGTTTCGTAACCGATGTCGGCAATGTAGCCACTTTGTTCCGATCCCAGCATGTTGCCGGCTCCCCGAATGTCAAGGTCTTGCATGGCGATGTTAAAACCACTTCCCAATTCCGAGAATTCTTCGACGATCTTGAGTCTTCGCCTTGCATCTTGCGTGAGGGTTGTCAGGGGTGGGGCCAGCAAATAGCAGAAAGCTTTTTTGTTGGACCGGCCTACCCGCCCCCTTAATTGATGAAGATCGCTCATGCCAAAGTGATGGGCATTGTTGATAATGATTGTGTTGGCATTGGGGATGTCAAGCCCTGATTCGATAATGGTCGTGGCGATCAAGACATCGTATTCTCCTTCGATGAAATCGAGCATGATCTGTTCCAGCTTGCTCCCTTCCATCTGGCCGTGGGCCACCACGGTTCTGACATCCGGCAGCCACCGGTTGATGGTTTTTTCGAGTTCATCGATGTTCTGGACCCTGTTGTTGATAAAGAATACCTGACCGTTTCGTTCTACCTCATATGTGATCGCTTCTTTGATGATGGCCTCGTTGAAAACATGCAACTCGGTGATGATGGGGTGACGGTTGGGTGGAGCTGTGTTCAGAATTGAAAGGTCCCGGGCGCCCATGAGCGAAAACTGTAAGGTTCGGGGAATGGGTGTGGCGGTCAATGTGAGCGTGTCTACATTGACTTTTAATCGTTTCAATTTTTCCTTGACGGCTACACCGAAACGCTGTTCTTCGTCAATAATGAGAAGTCCCAGGTCTTTAAATTCGACATCTTTTCCTACCAGCCGGTGGGTGCCGATGACGATGTCTACTTTTCCCTCTTTCAGATCGTTGATGACTTTTCGTGTGGTGGAAGTTTTCCGAAGACGGCTCACATATTCGATGCGGCAGGGAAATTCATTAAGGCGTTCTTTGAAAGTATGATAATGTTGAAGAGCCAGAATGGTGGTTGGAACCAAAAGGGCGACCTGTTTGCTGTCGCTCACGGCTTTAAAGGCGGCCCTGATTGCCAGTTCTGTTTTCCCGAATCCTACATCTCCACAAACGAGACGGTCCATGGGAGTGGTTTCTTCCATGTCGCTTTTGATGGCCTGGGTGGATTTATACTGATCGGGGGTGTCTTCGAAAATAAATGAAGCCTCCAGTTCTTTCTGCATATATGAATCTGCCGAAAAAGCATTTCCCGGCTTGGATTTGCGGGCTGCATAAAGGGCGATCAACTCCCGGGCAATGTCTTTGACCTTCTTCTTGGTTTTGTCCTTTGTTTTTTGCCAGGCGCCTGTACCCAGTTTATTGATGCGTGGGGGTTCATTGTCTTTGCCTTTGAACTTGGATATCCGGTGCAGCGAATGAATGTTGACCAGAATGACGTCGTTATCCCTGTAGATCAGCTTAATGGCCTCCTGTTTCTGACCGTTGACTTCAGTGGTTACAAGTCCACCGAATTTCCCGATCCCGTGATCGATGTGAACCACGTAGTCGCCCGGGTTGAGCCGCGTCAGTTCTTTGATGGTGAGTGACTGGCGGGCGGCTTTGGCTTTATCGGTTCGCAGGGTAAATTTATGATAGCGATCAAATATCTGGTGGTCGGTATAGACGCATATCTTCAGATCATGATCGATAAATCCTTCGTGAAGAGCGTGATCTATTTCACGGTAATCCAGTTCTTTCTCCCTGTCCCGGAAGATCTGTCTGAGTCGTTCAAGTTGCCGGGGGTTATCGGAGAGAATAAAAATCTGGTAACCTTCCTTTTTCTTGCTTTCGAGATCATTCTCGAGCAGTTCAAAGTTTTTTCGGAAAACGGGCTGAGGTGATGTGTGAAAACCAATCTCGGCCCCAGTGCTTTCTGTTTCTGTCGTGCTGCCCCATATGATTTTTGGAAATTCGCTAAACTCCTTCCCCAGTTGCTCGGGGTTGACTAAGTCTTCCGGGGCAGGGAGACCTTGTATCTCTTCCGGGGTGTCTTTCTTTTGATTCTTCCGGATGACTTTTTGAAAAATGTCATCGGCCTTTTGCAGGATCTGTCCGGGCGATTGGGCCCACACCCGGGTGTCTTTGTTGAGAAATGCCGGTAACGAAATATAGTTTTTATCGGCTTTTTGACCTGAACTCAGATTGGGAAGAATGGTGACAGCATCCAGCGTCTTTTTTGACAACTGGTTTTCGATATCGAATGTTCGAATGCTTTCTGCTTCATCTCCGAAAAAGTCTATCCGGAACGGGTCTTCATTTGAGAAAGAATAGATATCAATAATGGAGCCCCGAAGTGAATATTGCCCGGGCTCATAAACGAAATCTACCCTCTGAAAGCCGATGTCCTGCAGAAAATCGGCAACAAATGCAGGGTCGAGCTGATCTCCCGTGTGGATGGCCATAGACTGACCACTCATTTCCTGATGGGTTGGTACCTTCTCCAGTAAAGCTTCTGTGTGCGTGACCACCAGGCAATTGTTGTTGTTTTTCTGAAGTTGCTCGAGCGCCTCCGTGCGCAAAATGTTGTGGTTGCTGTCGGGCTGCCCGAATTCGGGAGAGCGTTTATAGCTGGAAGGGAGAAAGAAAACATGCTGTTCCCCCAAAAGCTGAATCAGATCATGATAAAAATAGGCCGCATCTTCTTTGTCGTAAAGGACATAAAGATGCTTGAATTCTTCTGCAGCCGAGGCTCCTGCCAGGGCAGCCGAGGAACCCGATAAACCTTTTAACAGCAAAGTGACCTCAGGAGCTTTAAGCCAGTCCTGAAGCTGACGCAAACCGGAATGGTCCCGGAAAATATGAAGTAATGTACTTAATTCCAAAGGAAATTATTTTGGGGCAAAAGTAGTGGTTTTTGGGAAAATGTCGGGGGAAGTTAAGGTTAAAATGGGTCTTTACTCATTCAAATCAGGTCCATTTCCTGACAGTTGATATAAGATCTCCTGAAGAACTAAAGAGATGTAAGTTTTTTATTTTTAAAAAAACACTATTGTTCGGAGAATTTGTTCAAACTGTGGTAGATTGTTTCACTTCGTTCGCAATGGCCTTGTTAATCAGGAGATAGAGTGATGGAGTGGGGCCGTTTTTCGACTTCGCCGAAATCCGAACCCATTCCATCCTTTAATCCCCCTGCATTCCCGTCATTGCAAGTAGATACCCAAAAAAAATTGGGGAATAATGTATCTATGACAAAACCGGCAGGACCCTGAAAGGGCCTGCCTGGCGGCTTATGGGATAGAACCATTTTGCTTTATAGGTTACAACCAATAAAATAAATGGCTTCTTATATATAAAACGGCAGACAGGGCCAATGATTAATAATCTGATTCTTTGCTTGTTACAAAAATCTGTCGTTGCAAACGAAGTGAACCAATCTCTGTTTGTTTTACCGGATACCAGTGAAAAAAACGTACAATTACTCTTTTTTCTTTGCGGAAATTTTCATTTCTCCTTCAGGAGTAAAAACGGTGCCCTTGAGCAATTGCTCTTTTATCTCTGCTTTCACTTTTATGTGGGTGTAATCGATGTATAATCCACAATTTAAAACACCCTCTGTATAACTGAGGTTTTTTAAGTCAACTTTGTAACCGTCTTCGAATTTAACATGCCCTTTAAGACTATCTTTCTCCTCACTTATTACTAACGAACCCGTTTGGTATCCGTAGGGCGCTTTGTCGACATTAAATGCCCATTGCCCGACGATTTCCTTGTTGCTCTGAGTTGAAGATGCATAAACAGAGCCCCATAGGGCTGCTGCCATCAAGGCGAAAAATAAAAATCTTTTCATTGTCCTAAATTTTTAGTGAGTGAATATTATTAAATACAACTAATTTGTTTAGTTGACCAGGGCAAAGATTTTAATCTTTTGGGGCGTTCTCAAATTTATGTGGTGGAGCCGGCTGATTTGGGGTGAAATTTTCTTTCGGGGGGTGAAAAATCAGAAAACAGGGATGAATATTTTTCGGATACAGGAATATATTTTTCAACCATGTGGATTTTCAGGTAGTGTTTTTTTCCGGCTTTTTTAAGAAATTCAATATTTTCCGGGTTTATCATAAAAGATCGGTGGCAGCGAATAACAGCACTTTGTTTTAAGTTTTCTGCCATATTCTTCATAGTATTTCTTAATAATTCACGCCGGACCTTATCTTCTGAAATAAAAAATATTAAAACATAATTATCTGAAGCTTCTAGGAATAATATGTCTTTCGATAGCAGAGAGAACTTCAAATATCCTTTATCATCGTAAAATCCAATTAGTTTTTTTTGTGCGGGAATGGCTAATTTTCTTTTAAGTCCCTCTATTTCTATGCGTTGATTTTTGTAATTAATTATCAAAAGGGCAAAAGAATATGGTAATATAACCCCAAGGAGTGTGTATTTGATGGAAAAGAAAAGATCGTTTAGAAAATTTCCGACCAAATTACCATAGAGAAGGATATAAACCAGACTGATTAAAGAAATCTCAATAATAACCCAGAGAGTAAAAGAAATGATTGTGAATTTCTGTTGCTTAAAAAATTTGCGTAAAGGAAATTGGGTGAAAAGTAAAACCAGCGTCACCACTATGCCATAACTTGAGAGTCTTAGAAATTTAATAAAACCTGAATCAGAATACCAGCGTCCAATGTTCCAGGGCTCGAATGTGTTAATGAACAAGACACTAAATACAAGGATGATGAGAATGAGCAAGTATCTGTCCTTCTTTTGGTCAAGCAACGTGAATGGTTTATGGAGGAATTTTAGCTTCACAATTTTATACTTTAGCAGGTTAAAACTAAAAAAAATGCCTTTTAAATTCAAGGTTCTGAATCACTGGTGTCCGGTAAAACAAATATAGATTGCTTCACTTCGTTCGCAATGACTGGGATGTCTTGGAATATATGGATGGGGTGGGGTCGGTTTTCGGTCGACGCGGGCCCACGCGGTCCCCCCCGCGCCCGCCACGTCGAACGCGGCGAAGCCAGCGTACGAA
>JBNJDH010000022.1:0-17807 GCA_051744695.1 Bacteroidota bacterium
ATGGGCAAAATCGCCGCGGTTGACCCATTCAAAGGTCCGGATGCCTCCGTCGTAACAGGCCTTTAATACTTTTTTGGCGACTTCAATGTCTGGATGATGGAAGACCGGTACCACTCCGGTTGCCTTCATTTTCTCAAATACTTCTATTCTGGTGTATTTTGCCATTTTGTTGTTGAGATTTTATGTTTTAGCGGGCCACTCTTCCAGAAGCATCGCCACCCATCAATTTTTCTACTTCGCCGGCTGTAACCTGGTTGAAATCCCCATGAATGGTGTGTTTCATGCAGGACGCCGCTGTGGCGAAATTCAACGCCTTTTGGTCGTTCTCATAAGTCAGCAATCCGTAGATCAGTCCGGCCATAAAAGAGTCGCCGCCACCGACGCGATCCACGATATGGGTGATGTCATAGGTGGGGGCGGTAAGCAGGTTTTTTCCATCGTATAGAACGCCCGACCACGTGTTATGATTTGCGCTGACCGAACCACGAAGCGTGGTGATCACTTTTTGGACGCGCGGATATTGTTCCATAATCTGTTCCGAAACACTCCGGTAAGCTTCCGCGTTTACCTGTCCTCCTTCAATATCAACCCCTTCGGGCTGAATACCAAGAACCATCCATGCATCCTCTTCATTGCCGAGCACAATGTCGCAACCGGCTACCAGTTCAGGCATGACTTCACCGGCCTTTTTGCCATAATTCCAGAGGTTTTTCCGGTAGTTCAGGTCGCACGAAACGGTTATTCCTTTTTGGTTCGCAGCTTTTATGGCTTCCAGGCAAACATCGGCTGCCTCCTGCGATACTGCCGGTGTGATGCCGGTCCAATGAAACCACCGGGCATCTTTAAAAATGGCATCCCAATCGAAGGTGTTGGTTTTCACCTCTGAAAAGGATGAATGGGCCCGGTCGTAGATCACTTTGCTCGGCCGTGCTACAGCGCCGGTTTCAAGAAAGTAAACGCCCAATCGCTCTCCACCCGTTTGGACATGACTGGTGTCAATGCCGTAACGATTCAGTTCCATGCGACACGCCCGGCCAATATCGTTGTCGGGCAATCGTGTCAAAAATTTTGATTCTATGCCAAAGTTGGCCAAGGATGCCGCTACATTTGCTTCTCCACCACCGTAATTGACATCGAATGAAGATGCCTGCGTAAACCGCTGGTAGCCGGGAGTTGAAAGCCGGAGCATGATGTCTCCAAAGGTCACTACTTTTTGACTCATGGTTGTTGTTTTTTTTTTGTCGTTGCAGGATGTGTGTAATAAGGCGGCAGGCTCGCATGTAAGAACTTATACATTTTCTTTAGTGACAAACCTTGCCAGGCTCGTTTCAATTGTTTATATTTTAAATGTTTGTTTGTGTCAAAATGCAGATTTTATAAATTGAAAAATTCATGAGCATTCCGCCATGATATTCCTTCCACCATCGTTTTCAGGATGTCCGGGTCGTTTGGGATGGCTCCTTTTTCCACCTGGTTGCCGATGTAATTGCAGGCAATTCTTCTGAAGAACTCGTGCCGCGGGAAAGACAAAAAGCTTCTTGAGTCGGTGACCATGCCTACAAATCGTGAAAGCAGTCCCAGTGTTGAGACGTCGGCGAGATGTTTTTCCATGCCCTGAATGTGATCAAGGAACCACCAGGCCGCCCCGTATTGTATTTTTCCGGGAACCGATCCGTCCTGAAAATTGCCGGCCATGGAGACAAACATTTCGTTGTCGGCGGGATTGAGGTTATAAAGAATGGTTTTGGTTAATTGATTATTGACATCCAGGCTGTCGAGGAAACGTGATATTTTGTAACTATTCTGAGGATTGCCGATGGAATCGAATCCTGTATCTGGTCCCAGTTGTTCAAATTTTCTTGAATTGTTGTTGCGCATTGCCCCCAGGTGAAATTGTTGCACCCAGCCCCGCTTATTGTTCAGTTTACACAGTTCCTGCATGATCGAGAAACGGTATCCTTCTGTTTCATTTTCGTTCAAGGCTTCACCGTTTCTTAATTTTTTGAAGGCTTTTTCCGGATCTGTTCCCTTTTCATCTGTATAATACAGACGGTTTAAACCATGGTCGGATGCTCGGCATCCCATATTATCAAAGAAAGCATGACGCTGATCAAGCGCCTCGAGAAGCTGTGCATAGTCATTGATCTCCCGGTTGGATGCCTTTTCGAGTTTTTCGATATATTGATTGAATTGTTGCGGGTCTTCCGTTTTGATGAGATTGTCGGGGCGCCAGGTGGGAAGAACTTTTACAGGGAAATTTTTCAGTTGTTCATGATATTCAAGCGAATCCACCGGGTCATCAGTGGTTCCCACCATCTCCACATTCATTTTTTGCAGAAGATTTCTGACCGAAAATTCCTTTTGCTTCAACATTTCCGAAGTCTTTTTGAATATGTCTTCGGCGGTTTTCGGACTTAGCAGATCATAAATGTTGAAATAACGGGCCAGTTCAAGGTGGGTCCAGTGATAAAGGGGGTTGCCGGCCGTGTGCGGAACCGTTTCCGCCCATTTTTGATATTTTTCCTGATATGATACGTTGCCGGTACAATACTTTTCATCTACGCCATTGGTCCGCATGGCCCGCCATTTGTAATGATCGCTTTCCAACCATATTTCCCCGATGTTATCGAAGTTATGATCATCGGCTATAAGTTTTGGGGGTAAATGACAATGAAAGTCTATGATGGGCAACTCTTCTGCATATTGGTGGTAAATGTCTTTGGCTATCTGCGTTTTAAGCAAGAAGTCGGGGTGAATAAAAGTTTTCATAACATATGGTGTTTTATTCAGGTTGGAAATTTCCGTTAACGGACACGAATATAATGGAAACTTTCTTTGGTGTCAAATTTTTGGATTAAATTTGTAGACGTTATTCAAATTTTTATACAATTTTTTCATATCCAAAAGAACTTTGTTTATATTGTGACTGTTTTTATTTAGGTTTTATTAGTTGTGTGTGAAAGGAGTGGGGCTGTCAGCAATGACGGTTTCACTCTTTTTTTATTTCAAGGCATCTTCCGATTTTCTTTTGGAAAACCTGCGTTCCCGTGAAATTCCAGATTGTGTCAAACAAATTAACTGGTTTTGAGAAGGCCTTTTTCGCACAAGCAAGGCTATTGTTATTGTAGTTAATTAAAGGGGGGGGTATTTGTAGCTTTTCCGGATTCCGGAAATAGGGTGTAATTTAGGAAAAAATTTAGCCGTCATTCCTTTTTTTTCGAAATGACGGCTACGAAATATGGGATCATCTTCACTTCAGCATTCTCTGTAATGTCCCAACTGTGTTTTTATTCTTCCTCTACAATCTCAATGAGGTTTACCTCAAATATGACCGTTTCGTTGGGACCGATGTCATCACCAGCTCCTTTAGGTCCATAGGCCAGATTTGGCGGGATGAACAATTTCCATTTTGAGCCTTCTGGCATCATGGGCAATGCTTCCTGCCAGCCTTTGATCATTCCGTTTATACGCAGTGTGGCGGTATCGCCCTGTTCCTCGGTACTATCAAATACGGTGCCGTCGATAAATGTTCCGTGGTAAGTGCATTTGATCTTATCACTGGGATCCGGTTTCGGACCGTTTCCTTCCTCTATAATTTTGTACTGAAGACCATTCTCAAGGGTTTCTACATTTTCTTTTTTAGCATTTTCTTCTAGAAAGGCCTTTCCCTCTTCCAGATTTTTTTGTCCTTCGATTTTTTTCAGACTATCTTTTTTTTCTTTCTGTTCATTGAATCTTTCCCTAATGTAGACATCTGCTGTCATTTCGGTGAAATATGACTGGTCGTGAGCTAGTTCATTGAAAAAACCTTTTTTAAACATATCCACATCAATGGTGTCGAACTGGTTTCTTCGAAATTCAAGGTAACTGTCAACTATTTCAGAGTTTTTGAAAGCCGCTGCTACTGTTTCATAGTCTACCGTATCGAAAGGGACTTTTTCAAAATTTTTCTTCCAGTTGTGGGCTTCAAAAAAACCCATTGCATAGCTCAAACTGTCAAGTTTGTTGTCCAAGTTGGCTTTTCCTGTATGAGGAGCTTTGCTACAGCCGGTTAATGCCGCTAAAATCACCGTTGCCGCAATTACAAAATTTCTTTTCTTCATAAGTTTAGATTGATTAAAATTTGAGTGAAACATTATTTTGAATAATAAGTTAGTTGGTTTTTAAATCCAGCGAAATTTACAAAAAAATGTGGTTTGCTCATTTTGCAGGGGGTGCAATCTGTTTTAGAGCTTCTTGAATGATTGGGCTTTCTCATTTCAGGGCGGTCTTTATTTTTTTATGGCTCTGATGATGTCTCTTTTTCCGGGTGGCCCCGGTAGTTTGAAAATCGTCATGCCGGCTTCTGTTAAAGCCCGTTTAACCGTCCCTTTGGCGCTGTAAGTTGTCAGTATACCACCTTTGTTCATGGCTTCGGCGATTTTTTTGAAAATTTCAGGTGTCCATAGTTCAGGTTGCTTGTCGGGGGCAAAAGCATCGAAATATACCACATCATACGGACCTGTTGGATTAAAAGACCTCAGATCGATGTTTTCTTTAAGGAGGGTAAACCACGGAGTGATACAGCTTGTCTGATTCCAGTGGCTTTCGTGAAGTTTCCTGAAATGTTTTTCTGCTTCCGGGTTTTTTGATGATAGACATTCCGGATAATTGATGCCGGCCATGAGATCTTCATCAAGGGGCCATTTTTCGATGGCATGGTATCGTATGTGACGTCCGTTTCTAATCATCAAGGTGAGTAGAGCATTCAGGCCCGTGCCAAATCCTATTTCCAGAATGGAAACATCCTGACCGGTGAAATAATCCAGGCCCGCCCGGATAAATATATGTTCAGATTCCTGGATCGCTCCGTGAATGGAATGATAATGTTCGTCAATATCGGGCCGGTATAGAGTGGATGAGCCGTCTTCTGAAATTCTTTTTTCGATGGCAGGATGATGCGTGTCCATTTTTTTCAGTTTTAGGCAAAGTTAATAACAATGTGGACTGAGTGCTTTCTTCTCTATTTTTTTAAGGTCCGGCTTGGTTGATGGTTGATTAATGTTAAACTTGCAATATTTATTTTTATCCAGTGAGTAAAATGGGGAGTTCTTTTATGTGACAAAAACCCTAAGGTAAATAAAATGTGATGTTTAACTAATTTTGTTGGTTCTTTGGTTATGTCGCAAAGGGGAGCAACCTTTCTCTCCAGCTTTGAGCTTCGATCTCCTACTGACTCTGCGACTGAGCTACTAACATCTAAGTTTCTAACGAACTATAAAAATGGTCCGAAAGATCATTCATATTGACATGGATGCCTTTTTTGCCTCCATAGAACAACGCGATTTCCCTGATCTGCGCGGAAAACCTGTTGCTGTTGGGGGTGAACGGGATCGTGGCGTTGTGGCTGCCGCCAGTTACGAAGCACGTCAATATGGTGTGCATTCGGCTATGCCGTCGCGGGTTGCGGCCCGCAAATGCCCCGGACTTATTTTTGTTCGTCCCCGGCACGAGGCATATAAAGAAGAATCCCGCGGGATTATGGAGATTTTCCATGATTATACGGACCTGGTTGAACCCCTTTCTATAGATGAAGCTTTTCTTGATGTGACTGAAAATAAGATAGGAATGCCTTCTGCCACAATTATTGCCCGGGAAATTCGTCAGCGGATTTTTGATTCTACAGGTTTGACCGCATCTGCCGGGATCAGTATGAATAAATTTTTAGCTAAAATTGCTTCTGATCAGGATAAGCCCGATGGTTTGTTTGTGATTGAGCCCCGCCAGGTGCCGGCATTCCTTGATGATCTTCCCGTAAACCGGTTTCATGGCATCGGGCCCGAAACTGCCAGAAAAATGAATGACCTGAATATTTTTACCGGCAAAGATCTTCGGGAGGCAGACATTAAGATGCTTGTCCGAAATTTTGGAAAGGCAGGTCCGGTTTTTTACAATTTTGCTCACGGAATTGATGAGAGGCCTGTTGTCGCCCATCGCATCAGGAAGTCGGTGGGAATAGAAAATACATTTCATCAGGATCTGGAAACACCGGATGAAATGTGGAACAGCATCAAAGAGCTTGAAGAAGGGTTGTGGAATCGGATATCCAGACATGGCGTATTTGGAAAAACCCTCACTTTAAAGATTAAATATAATGATTTCGAGCAAATTACCCGTTCGCAAACGTATCCGTATCTATTGAATGAACGACAATATATTCGTAATGCTGCAAAGGATTTGTTAAATTTGGCCGGTCCCGAAAAACCGGTCAGGTTGCTGGGTATTTCTGTAACCAACCTGGAACAGAAAGATCGAGAAGGGCCGTTACAGTTGACAATTAATTTTGATTGATTATGGAAATTAATAAGATCTCCTTTATTGTTGCGATGGAATCGGAAGCAAAAGCCATAATTCAGGCATTAAATCTCAGTGAGGACCCTGATTTTGTTCCGGTTATGCCGATGCAGGCATGGACGGGTTCTTATGAAGGGATGGATATCTCATTGGTTATTAATGGGAAAGATGCTGATACCGGTCTTGATCTGATTGGAACTCAGGCCGCGACTCTTGCCACACATTTTTCTGTGGATTGTTACAAGCCTGATCTGATCATTAATGCCGGAACCGCCGGGGCCTTTAAAGAAAAAGGGGCTGACATTGGGGATGTTTACCTTAGTCGCGATTATGTGGTATTTCATGACAGGAGGGTCCCCATTCCCGGCTGGGATAAGCAAAGCATCGGATATTTTCCTGTCTGTGATCTTTCAAAAATTGTCGGGGATGAATTCCCAACCGGCATTGTTTCAACCGGCAATTCGCTGGATATGCCACCTGAAGATGAAAAAAACATCCGGAAGTTGAATGCTGATGTTAAAGAGATGGAAGCTGCTGCTGTAGCTTGGGTGGCGCGGTTGCACAATGTTCCGTTTTTTTGCATCAAAGCCGTTACCGATCTGATTGATTCGGGACGTCCGACGGAGGATGATTTTCTTCATAATCTGGAACTGGCCAATGACCATTTATGGCGGGCCTGTGTCCGGGTTGTTGATCTGCTTAAGCAAAATCAGAAACAATTGCCTCTTTGATTTTTCTATATAATAATAGGATTCAAGTTCGCCCGGCAATTCTTTTAAAATATAGTTTCAGAAGAGCCCATCCGTCGTGTTTTCCATATTGGTGATCCATATACCGTTTTTCGGGGAAGAATTCGCGAAAAAGCATTGTTGCTTTTGATCGGAGTCCCGGCATACCTGCGATTTGGTGCAGGATCATGATTTTGTATTTTCCTTCAGGGTCATGTTCCTTTTCAAACATTTCTTCTTGAGGAAAGGGAATGCTTGTTTTTTCTATTTGGTTATCAGAAATCAAAAGAGACGCCCATTGCAAAACAGATGCTATTTCCTTTCTTGCTTTGGGATTGATGTCCATTACTTTTTCCCGGAATTTTTCGTCATCGTTGTTTCTTTTTAAGATCAACGCAATATCAAGCAGCCAACCCAACCGCATGCCTCCCATCTTATATCCTTTATAGGTATGACTGCACAAATGGTAAGTCTGCATGAGATCATTGAATATTGTCAGGGTTGAATATTCAGGTGAACTGGTTGTGTGGTTGAAAAGGTCTGTATCTGGCAAATTGAACTTACTCCCAAGCGCAAAAAGGCGTTGGTGAGGTTCGATCATTGTATTTTGCCACGAAAGGGCAGGAATATGGGCATGAACCTGCTCATGGAGTTTAGATATGGGAACGTGAAGTTGACGGGCCCCTTTTTCCATAAGAATTTCACGAAATTTGAAAATCTCTCTGGCCGGGACCAGGATGTCAATATCGCCCATAGGGCGAAGGGACTCCTGCGAATAAAGGGTGAAGGCCAGGGCTGTCCCCTTAAGGGGGATGATGGATATTCCGTTTTGCCGGGCCAGGTTATTCATGTCATTGAAAACCTTCCATTTTTGTTGATTCAGTAAAAGCGTCTGCAGATAATGCAAGCGAAACTTTTTTATCAACTTTTGAACAGTTTCATTGGTAGTTTTTAATGTGGAGAGTTGGTGGTAACACCATGGTGCTACCCCGTTTCTGGCTGCAAAATCCATTGTTATCTCCGGATCTGCCTGTTCTATATCTTTTTCCGAAAGATTGGATTTCGAGGGTTTGCAAAGCGAGAAAACCACTGCAGCCGGGGCGGATTTAAAAGGAGTCATAGGAATTTAAATCAAATTTAAATAACCTGAAAAATGTTTTTAGAAACCTAAAAAACAGTGTTTTGACGTTGGTTTGTTGTTTCTGTTGAAACTAAATCTGTCAATATCATCTGAAATCATTTAACCTGCCTATTACCTGCCTTGCAGAATACAGGTGTCTAAAAAATTCAACAAATTATTAAGACAAATATAATCACAAATCCTTTTTTACAGGCTTTTATAGCAGAAAAAGATGTCGTTGGCCATTGAAAATTTTGTTTAAACTTAAACAGGGTTGACATTCCGAAATTTTGGTTGTAATTTAGACAGTATTGAATTTAAAATTGGAAGATATTGAAAAACAATGAAATAAAACTGTGATTATTTAGAATTAGTCCAAATACACAGAAATTAATTTCCAAAACCTCTTGTAGGCGTTTATATTTTCATTATATTTGTTAGACAGAAAACACCAAAATTTTATGACCATGACATCAATCCAATTCAACAATCGGTTGCTCGGACTACAGGATAAGCTCTTGTATTTTGCTCTGAGCTTGACGTCAAATGATGACGATGCACGTGATCTGCTTCAGGAAACAATACTGAAAGCTTTGACCTATCGAAATCAATTTGTGGCCAATACAAATTTTAAAGCATGGGTTTTTACCATCATGAAGAATACGTTTATCAATAATTACCGGAGAAACCAGAAAACCCGGAATACTTTTGATGGTTCTGATGATGCGTTTCAACATGCCTACCGTAAAAATTTTGCATCCGAAACACCTGAAATGGTTCAGTCTGTTACGGAAATGAACCATTATATTGAGAGACTTGGTGATGAATTCAGGATTCCTTTCAGAATGCATACGGACGGTTACAAGTATAAAGAAATTGCTGAAGAACTTGATTTGCCCATTGGTACCGTTAAAAGTCGCATTTTCTTTACCCGTAAAAAATTGCAGGAAATGTTGAATGATCGTGAAGGAAGTTATGCGGTTTGATTTTTTTTCATTCAAATTAGGTAAAGCAGTGCCTGAATAACAAAATTTATTTCAAGGTTTGGGTTTAGTGGATGAGTGGACAACCGGTTAGTTGCTTCGGCAACTGCCGGTTGTTTTTATAACAGGTCATCGGGAGAATTGAATGTCAATCTTTTTATCAAAGAATATGGCCGGGTTTCTATATTTTTTATCTTTAAACCTAAAATCCTTTTTATCTTCATTTCCAAAATTGAAGATCATCTCTTTTAATTTTTTGTTTGTTCAAATCGATAATGTGGAAAAATATGAGCCAAAGTTCAAAATCCGGACGATACCAGAGATTGTATGACCAGATTGCTGATCTGGTTAAGGCCACCTCAAGTCCCTGGTCCCGGATGAGTACAATTGCTGCTGTGCTGCATCACAAAATGCCCTCTTTTTTCTGGACGGGCTTTTATTATTTAGATAATGGAGATTTGCTGGTAGGACCTTACCAGGGGCCTGTGGCTTGTTTGAAACTTGCCCCCGATAAAGGTGTTTGCCGGGCCTGTGTTGACAGACAGGAAACGGTCATTGTTCCTGATGTGGAGCAGTTTCCCGGACATATTGCTTGTTCGTCACAAAGTCGATCGGAAATTGTGGTTCCTGTTCGCAACACCTCCGGACAGATCGTCTCGGTGCTCGATGTGGACAGTCGTGAGCTGAATGCTTTTGATGAAGAAGATCAAAATGGACTCGAAAAAATTGTGAAACTGGTATACAGCTAAGTTATGAAGCGCACTGTTTTTGTGACCGGGGCAGCAAAAAGGGTCGGGGCTGCCATTGCAAAATTTCTTGCCAAAGAGGGGTGGGAAGTTGTTTTGCACTACAATCATAGTAAAGATGATGCCGAACAATTGTCCCGCTCGCTGAAAAGGGAACATCCGGATCGTGCTTTCCCTGTTTTGCAGAGCGATCTTACCAACCCGGATGCGGTGCTTTCTATTTTCGGACATTTGCCTGAAGAAGTGGTGAAAATCGATGCATTAATTAATAATGCAAGTGTTTTTGATCCCGGAAAAATAGATGAGACATCTTCTGTTTTTTTAAGAAAGCAGATGTCGGTCAATTTTGATGCCCCATTTTTTCTTATGCAGGCCTTTAAAAATGTTTTCGGGGAAGGATGTATTGTGAATATGCTGGATGCCTCGATTGTGAAGAATGAAGGTTCCCATGCAGCTTATCTTTTGGCCAAGAAAAGTCTGGCCGACCTTACCAGCATGGCGGCCCTCTCTTTTTCGCCCCACATCCGGGTCAATGGGGTTGCTCCGGGACCTGTGCTGCCGCCGCCAAGGAAAAGCCCCGATTATCTGAAAGATGTGGTGGAAAAAACGCCCCTGAAAAGGCAAGTCGACCTGGATGACATTGCGGCATCGGTTTCTTTTTTGTTGAACAATCCATCTGTTACAGGTCAGATCATCTATTGTGACAGTGGCGCTCATTTGATTTGAATTCTATGGCAATCATTAATATAAAAGATCTTTTGCTACGCACCGAAGTGGGATTCAATCCCCATGAACTTGGGAAAAAACAGGATCTGATGCTGAATATTGCCATTGAATATTCCACCGCGGGGGAGGAGATCAGTGATGATCCGGTCGATGCCTTAAATTACCGGGATATTTGCAAAAAAATCATTGGCCTTGTTGAGAACAACCGATACAATTTAATTGAGAAAGTGGCCCATGATGTGGTAGATCTTATTTTTGAAGAGCCACGGGTTCATCGGGTATCGATAGAGGTTGATAAACCACATGCCCTTCGGTTTGCCCGAAGTGTATCTTTCTCTTTTTCACAGACAAGAGCCGGAAAATGAGTCAAAAAACTGCCGTCATAGCCCTCGGATCCAATATTGATGCGGTTCGCAACATTGAGCATGCAATGAGTATTTTGAGAGATAGATTTGAGCTGGTAAATTCTGCAGGACCGATTAAAACCACACCTGTGGGAATTAAGAATCAACCCGATTTCTATAATGCTGCCGTGCTGTTGAAAACGAATCTCGATCAACAGGCGTTGGTTCGTTCGTTAAAAGCCATTGAAGATGAAATGGGCCGCGACCGGTCCCGGCCGCGTTATGGCCCACGTGAAATTGATCTTGATATTGTGGTCTGGAATGGAGATATCGCAGACAATGATTATTATGAAAGGGATTTTCTCCGGAGACTTGTTGATGAGGTTTGCAAGGACTAAAAACAAGCAGCCCCAAAGGAATTTTTTACAATTCCAAAGGAGCTGACTTTTAAATTTTTAAAAGGGCGGATTATCCGATATTTCCCAGTATTTTTTCTTCGGTGCTGATCTGTCCCCCGGCCAGAAGCATCGCCGTGTCGATTAGAGCCAGGTGTGAGTAGGCCTGGGGAAAGTTGCCCAGCAATCGCTTGGTTTCAAAATCCAGATCTTCGCTAAAAAGCCCCAGGTGATTGCTGTATTTCAGCAATTGATTAAATTTTTCCCTGGCTTCTTCTTCTTCACCAATCATATACAGACTTCTGATTAGCCAGAATGAGCATATGGTGAATGCGGATGATGGTTGGCCAAAATCATCCGAATTTTTGTATCTGTACATCAGTCCGTTGTGTTCCAGTTCTTTTTGTGTGGCCTTTACGGTGCTTTTAAAACGCGGGTCACTGCCACTCATAAAACCGTATGATTCCATAAGCAGGACGGAGGCATCCAGGTCATCCGATTCATAGGACTGGGTGAATGATTGCTTTTCCTCTGACCACGCGTTTTTCAGGATGTCGTTTTTGATTCTGTCGCGCAATCTTCCCCAGGAATGAATGTATTCTTTCTGATGCAGCAATTCGGCAATTTTTATTCCCCGATCTGCTGCTACCCAGCACAATACTTTGCTGAAGGTAAAGTGTTTGGTGCTGTGACGAATCTCCCAAATTCCTTTATCAGCCTTTTGCCAGTTCTTTTCCACCACTTTGATGATGTTTCGTGTAATGGTCCACAGTTCCTCACTGTGCTCCAGGGAAGTGGTGAACAGGTGAAAAAGTTGGTAAATGACATCCACCAGAATTCCGTATATGTCGTTCTGTTTTTGCTTGTAAGCAGCGTTTCCCACCCGGACCGGACGACTGTTTTCATACCCGGAAAGGTGCGGAAGTTCATATTCTGTTAGTTTTTTCTCCCCATTGATCCCGTACATGATCTGCATCTTTTCATCCTTATCGGGCAGGAGATCAATGATAAAGTTCAGATATTTATGAGCCACATTGAAGTGCCCCAATTTGGTCATCACCTTAATTACCATGGAAGCGTCCCGAATCCAGCAAAACCGGTAATCCCAGTTTCTGATTTCCCCAATGGTTTCGGGCAGTGAAGTGGTGATCGCAGCCAGTATGGCACCACTTTTCTGGTAGCTGAGAAGTTTCAGTACCAGTGCGCTGCGCATGATCACGTCATTGTAGCTTTTAAAACGGGATGTGCGCTCGGCCCAGTTAAGCCAGTAAACATTGGTCCGTTGAAGTTTCAGAAACGCCCGGTTGCGATCCTGGGCCAATAGTTTTTGGTTGTAGCTGGTCAGGATGAACTCATCTTTTTCGAGGGTTATAGGGAGCTGCCCTACAACCGAGAGTTTGTCCATGCTGGTATACAGATAAAGAGAGTCGTAACTGCCCTTTGTGGTGTATGCCTTTACATATTTGCCATTGAAGGTGATGTGTGTATCATATTTTCCGTACTCCAGACGAGGGTCAAACTGAACTTTCAATTTAGGTTTGCCTTCGATCCATTTTATGTACCGCACAAGATCGGGAGGGAGATAATAATTCCCGTTGTCGGTTTTATATCGGGGCATAAAATCATGGATCTCAAAAATTCCGTCTACACATTCAAAACGTGTGATTAGAATATTGGAATGATATTCGTATCTTTGAGTAATATCGGCTGAGGTCATGGAAATTATGGAAAAATGCCCACCTTTGTCTTTATCAAGTAACCCTCCAAAAATTGAAGGAGAGTCAAATTTTGGCAGGCATAACCAGTCCACTGAGCCTTTGTCAGATATAAGTGCAGCGCTTTTGCCGTTCCCAACGATTCCATAGTTCAGATTGTCCATAGCGTGTTCACTCTGTTTTGCGTTTTGTTTTGATGTGAATTTGTTGCTGCAAAGTTTGTAAAATAAAGAAAAAAGCAATATACTTTATAGAAAAATAATAAACCATTATACCCATGAAAAAACTCCACATTGTATCTAATCGTCTGCCATTCAGTTTAGCAACCGAGGATGATAAATTTGTTTTAAAACCCAGTGTTGGTGGTTTGGCAACCGGAATGAAATCGGTTTACAAGGGTTTTGAAGGTCGATGGATCGGCTGGCCCGGTGTTGCAAGTGACAGTTATACACCCGACCAGTTCAATGAAATCCGCAACCTTTTGGAAAATGAGGGTTGTGAACCTATACCCCTGACAGCAGAGGAAGTGCATACCTTCTATGAAGGTTTTTGCAATCGAACCATTTGGCCTCTTTTCCATTATTTCACCCAGTATGTGGACTACACGCCCGAATTCTGGGATTC
Source organism: Bacteroidota bacterium (assembly GCA_051744695.1). Lineage (GTDB taxonomy): Bacteria > Bacteroidota > Bacteroidia > Bacteroidales > Marinilabiliaceae > Marinilabilia. The sequence continues at coordinate 13,715 of JBNJDH010000022.1, forward strand.
ATACGTGGAAGTCAACCAAAAGTTTGCCGATAAAGTCCTCGAGATTGCCGAAGAAAACGATTTTGTCTGGGTCCACGATTACCAGCTAATGTTGGTGCCGGGAATGATCAAAGAAAAACGGCCGGATATCACCATCGGGTTTTTCCTGCATATTCCGTTCCCGTCTTATGAGGTTTTCCGCATACTTCCCTGGCGTAACCAGATTCTGAAAGGTTTGCTGGGGGCCGATCTTGTCGGTTTTCATACCTACGATTATGAACGGCACTTTTTGAGTAGTGTTCGTCGTCTCTTTGGTTATGAGATCACCTTTAACCAAATCCATATTGAGGAACGCATTCTTCTGGTTGATGCTTTCCCCATGGGGATAGACTATGAAAAATTCAACAGTACAGCCCATCAAACCATATCCAAGCCCCTGAAGGAACGTTCTCAGCTCCATCAGGAACTGGAAAAATATTTTCTGGTCAGTCCCGACCGGAAATTGATTCTTTCCATCGACCGGCTCGATTATTCAAAAGGAATCCCCAATCGACTTAGGGCTTTTGAAAGGTTTTTGGAAAAATATCCGGAATATCACCTGAAAGTAACTCTTGTGATGCTTGCCGTGCCTTCCCGGAAGTCAGTTCCTCAATATCAGCAACTGCGGCGGGAAGTGGATGAACTCGTGGGCCGGATCAATGGGCTTTACGGCTCGGTCAACTATGCACCGGTCTGGTATTTCTACCGGTCCATGCCTTTCGAAAATCTTGTGGAACTATACAGCATGAGCGATGTGGCTCTGATTACCCCCGTTCGTGATGGCATGAACCTGGTTGCCAAAGAGTATGTGGCCTCCCGGACCAATCAGACCGGCGTGATTGTGCTTAGTGAAATGACCGGTGTCGTGAAGGAAATGGGCGAGGCCATTGTGATCAACCCACATGATGAAAATGAAGTGGCAGGTGCCTTGAAACAAGCCCTCGAAATGCCTGTTGAAGAACAAAAGTCCAGGATGTCTGTTATTCAAAACCGGCTGAAGCGTTACGATGTTTTCCGGTGGGCTGAACAATTTCTCTCATCTTTGAAACGAATTACACAGATACAAAGCGACTTTTTGGCCAAGAAAATTACGCCTTCGCTCAGTGAAAAACTGCTCGAAGATTTTTCCAAAGCCAATTCAAGGGCCATTTTCCTGGATTATGACGGAACCCTCACTCATTTCAAAAAGGCCACCCGTGAAGAAGAACCCAATGCTGCACCTGATGAACCTCTTCATGAGATTCTTAACGCACTTACCAGTGATGAAAGAAATGAAGTGGTGCTTATTAGTGGACGTGACAAAGAGACCCTTAGCAAGTGGTTCGACAATTCGGATGTCAATCTGGTTAGCGAACACGGTGTCTGGATGCGTGAAAGAGGCGGCGAATGGCAAATGTTGACCAATGCAACCAATACCTGGATGCCCATGGTGCGGCCCATTCTGGATAGTTTCGTGGTGCGTACACCCGGTACTTATCTTGAAGAAAAGAATTATTCCCTGGTATGGCATTTCGAAAATGCGGAAGCCGAACTTGGAGAATTGCGGGCCAACGAACTTAAGGATGAGCTTACCACCCTTGTAGCCAACCATAATTTGGAAATTATGGAAGGAAATAAAGTGGTGGAAGTGAAGACCGGTGGAATAAATAAAGGGGTAGCGGCCAACCGCTTCCTCTTAAATAAAAACTTTGATTACATTTTAGCGATGGGCGACGACTGGACCGATGAATATTTGTTCCGTGAATTGCCGCCCGAAGCTGTTACCATTAAAGTAGGAATAAAGCACACTAGTGCTTCTTATAAGCTGGAAACTGTTGATTCTGTGAGGAATTTCCTGCGTGTAATGTCAGAAAATCATTGATTACCGGGAAAATCCCGGTGGAAAATAATGGAATATCAGAAATTATCTAACTTTTAAATTTATGAGTGATTATCAATTCTCAAATCAGGAGATGCCTCCTGTTTTAAAAAAGATCTTTCAGAACATTAAGACCGTTGTCACGGTTATTGTTCTTTTGATCGTCGCCTGGAGCGGGTTTTTCCAGGTTGGGCCCGAAGAGGCCGGTGTCATTACCCGTTTTGGACAATACACCAAAACAGTAATGCCGGGACTAAACTTTAAAATCCCCTTTGCAGAAAAAGTGTATAAGGTGCCTGTGGAACGTCAGCAAAAGCTGGAATTTGGTTTCCGGACTGCCCAGGCGGGAGTTAATACAAGATATTCCGAAGGTGGTAGTGACATGGATGGGGAATCCCTTATGCTGACCGGTGATCTGAACCTTTCCGATGTGGAATGGGTCGTTCAGTACCGGGTGAATGATCCCTATAAATTTCTTTTCAGGGTACGAAATCCCGAATCGACTCTTCGTGATGTGTCTGAAGGGGCCATGCGACAAGTGGTCGGAGACCGTACCGTCAACGAAGTCCTGACTGTAGGAAGGACTGAAGTGGCTTCCCAGGCCCAGCAACAAATCCAGGAACTGACCAACAGTTATGAGCTGGGGCTTAAAATTGAACAGGTGGTGCTTCAGGATGTCAATCCTCCCGGCCCTGTAAAAGACGCTTTTAACGCGGTGAACCAGGCCCAGCAAGAGAAGGAGACCTTGATCAATCAGGCAAAGTCGGCCTACAACAAGGTGATCCCCAGGGCCAAAGGAGAGGCCGAGGAGACCATTCAAAAGGCTGAAGGTTACGCCGTCGAAAGGGTGAATAACGCTGAAGGCCAGGTGGCCCGTTTTAATGAGCTTTACACCGAGTATGTAAGGGCCCCCGAGGTGACCCGTCAGCGTATATACCTGGAAACAATGCAGAGGATTTTACCCGAGGTGGGCAACAAGATCATCACCGATCAGGAAGGAAACAATGTTTTGCCTTTGTTGCAAATGCAGATGGATAATGTGAAAAAATTGAATCAATCCGGCCAATCCGGTCAATCCGGTCAATCCGGTCAATCGTCGAATAGTGGTTCCTGAGGCAGATAAGACAGGAGGGATATTCAATTCCATGTGTCTTCTGAAATCCTGTGTATCCTGCAGGAGCTTTCCACATGGGAATCAAATAAAGAAATTGCTGGTTTCCCGGATTGCCGGGGCCTAATTACGAAAAAATTACAAGAATGAAACGAAGTAAAATCATTACAATCATTATCGTCGTTCTGGCATTCATCGGAATAACAGGGAGTGTTTTCGTGGTCGATGAAACAGAACAAGTCGTGGTGACCCAGTTTGGTAAACCAGTAGGGGAGGCCATTACTGAACCCGGTCTGAAAATGAAAGTGCCGTTTATACAAACCGCCAACTTTTTTGACAGGCGTTATCTCGAATGGGACGGAGATCCCAACCAGATCCCGACCAAAGACAAGAAATATATCTTTGTGGACACTTATGCCCGCTGGCAGATTACTGATCCGCTCCAGTTTTTTAAACGACTGACCAATGAAATGGGCGCTCAATCGAGACTGGATGACATTCTCGACGGAGAAACCCGTGATTTTGTGGCCAATCACGATCTTATCGAGACTGTCCGTACAAGCAACCGTCAACCCCAGGAGACCGGCGTGATTGGAGAAATGATCGGCGACAGTCTGGAACAGATTAAAGTGGGTCGCGAAAAAATTCAGGCCATGGTCCTTCAGGCAGCCAATGAAGAAACCAGTGATCTGGGGGTTAAAGTTTTGGACTTTAGGTTTAAAAGAATCAATTATGTAGAGGATGTCAGAACCCAGGTTTATGAACGGATGCAGAGTGAACGTTACCGCATAGCCGACAAGTTCAGGTCCGAAGGTGAAGGAGAGGCTTCCAGGATCAACGGAGAAAAAGAGCGCGAATTGAAAAATATCCGGTCTGCCGCTTTTCGCGAAGCCGAAGAGATCAAAGGCCGGGCTGATGGAGAGGCTGCCTCTGTGTATGCGTCATCATATAACCGATCTTCCGCCGCGCGGGACCTCTACACGTTTATGAAATCGATGGAGACCCTGGAAACAACAATTGATGAAAAAACCCACATAATCTTATCTACCGATAGTGATCTTTATCATTTTCTGAAAAATGCACAAAAATGATTGTGTCTTTCGTTT
>JBNJDH010000023.1:0-17157 GCA_051744695.1 Bacteroidota bacterium
AGGACAGATCGTAAGTATTGATAAGCGACGGACTCGAGATCCGAATCATGGTCTGCAGGGGGCTTTCAATGTGGGGTTTAATTTTGTTCACACCACCACCGATCAGAAGCAGCTTGATTCGCGGATTAAGCTTCAGTATAATGATGGTCAGAACACCTATCTTGTGTCATCAGATGTAGGTTTTAATCAGGTGGGAAGTGAGCGGAATGTCAATAATGGCGGTTTGATGTTTAAATACAACTATTGGGTTCCCGAAAATATTATTATTGCCGAAGGGTTTCTTCAGTATCAATACAACCGGATCAAAAGCCTGAAGCATCGTTATATTCTGGGAGGAGGTCCACGCTTTAATATTGCTGATGGCGACAATTTTTCTTTTTTCCTGGTTGGGTACACCATTTATTTGAATGAGCTCTATGAACACAGTGAATACGAGCGACGCAAGAGTTTGGTGAAATTCAGCTCCATGGGAAGCATCGACTGGCAGATATCCGATGCAGCCGGCTTCAGGCACTCCACTTACTATGAACCCGATTATTCCGATCCTGCAGATTTCAGGATATGGAGTGAGTCACGACTTAATCTAAAGATCACAGAGCGGTTGAATTTTGGCTTGTTTGTCAAACTGGAATATGATAATCTGGCACCTCCTGATGTCGATAAATTGTTTTATACCGTCAGCAATTCCTTCCGATGGAGTTTTTAATGATTTTTTTTCACTGGTGTTCGGATAAAATAACTAAAAATTTTATTTATGTCTGGATTGACGGAGGTCTGGAATATCAGTGCCATGTGCCGGGCTTGGAATCGCTTCAGTCAAATCCCGTGTAGAAAAATGTTTTGATTTTTAGGGATTTGGGTGAGCGACGGCATTTCTTGTTTACTTCTTTTTGCTGTAGAATTGGAGCGGAGCGGAAATCGTGATCTCCTTATAATTTTATTCTCGTGAACAAAAGAAGTAAAAGCCCGCGCGGCTCGAGCGCGAAAAAGAAAAACTATTGTTTCTCCGGACAATAGTGATTTTTTTGCGAAAAAAATCATCAAAAGGTCATTTTTTTCGTGCAATTGAAAACAAAATCCTGTAAATTTGATTAAGGTTAGAATTTTTATTTACTGTAATGCCCTTATTTAGTGAGCTTTGCTGTATGTATTCTAATGCCTGAGAAACCCTTATTTTTTAATTATTTCTTTTTTACTATGAACATTTTTGTAGCAAAGCTCAGTTCCCGCACAAAAAGTGAGGACCTCGAGCAAATGTTTGGTGAGTTTGGCGAAGTAACTTCCGCCAAAGTGATCATGGATCGCGAAACCGGTCATTCAAAGCGTTATGGCTTTGTGGAGATGGCCAATGATGATGAAGCCAAAACGGCCATCGAGAATCTGGACGACAAAGAACTTGACGGCAGCCGGATTGTTGTGAAAAAGGCCCGTCCCCGTGAAGAAGCGGGGAGCGGAGGCGGGGGTGGAAGACAGTTCCGCCAGAACCGTTACTAAAATCAAAAAAAGGTTGCCTTGTGGGCAGCCTTTTTTTAGTTGGTTCCCAGGACTTCTTTCGGCAACACCGGATGCTATTTTCATAATATATTCATGCCCTAAACTATGGTCAGCGAGTTTTTTATATTTTTGCATTTTCTGATAAGCAATAAAGCCAAAAGATAGTTAGGTCATATTATGGAAATAGCAAGCAAGTACAGTCCCGCCGAAACTGAAGGAAAGTGGTATCAATACTGGATGGACCAAAAGTTGTTCAGGTCTGTTCCCGACGAGCGTGAACCCTATACAATGGTGATCCCCCCGCCCAATGTCACCGGGGTGTTGCACATGGGGCACATGCTCAACAATACCATTCAGGATATTTTGGTGCGCCGGGCCCGTATGCAGGGCAAAAATGCCTGTTGGGTGCCCGGAACCGACCACGCCTCTATTGCCACGGAGGCCAAGGTGGTGAATAAATTGCGTGAAGAAGGCATTCCCAAAGGATCCCTTAGCCGTGAAGAATTTCTGAAACATGCCTGGGAATGGACGGAAAAACACGGGGGCATCATCCTTGACCAGTTGAAAAAACTGGGAGCTTCCTGCGACTGGGACCGTACCTGCTTTACCATGGATGAAATTCGCAGTGCCGGGGTGATCAAAGTGTTTGTGGACCTCTATCAGAAAGGCTTGATCTATCGGGGCGTTCGCATGGTCAACTGGGATCCTGCTGCCAAAACCGCTCTGTCCGATGAGGAGGTGGTTTACCACGAAATACAGTCGGGCTTGTATTATGTCCGTTACCAGGTGGAAGGCGACCCGGATGACTATGTCACCATTGCCACCACCCGGCCGGAAACCATTCTGGGCGACACCGCCGTTTGTATAAATCCCAACGATGAACGATTTAAACATCTGAACGGGAAAAAAGTCATTGTCCCGTTGGTTAATCGGCCTGTGCCCGTGATTGAAGATGAGTATGTGGATATGGAGTTCGGTACCGGTTGCCTGAAAATCACACCTGCTCACGACATCAATGACTACGAGATCGGGATGCGACACAATCTCGAAACCATTGATATCCTCAACGACGACGGTTCCCTGAGCGAAGCGGCAGAACTATACATAGGCGAAGACCGCTTTGATGTCCGCGAAAAAATTGTGGAGGACCTCAAAAAAGCCGGAAACCTTGTTAAGGTAGAGGACTACACCAATAAAGTAGGCTACTCGGAACGTACCAATGTGGCTATAGAACCAAAACTCAGCACCCAGTGGTTTTTGCGGATGCCCGACCTGGCCAAACCGGCTCTTCGTGCCGTAATGGAAGACGAAATCCGTTTTCATCCCCCTAAATTTAAAAACCTGTACCGCCACTGGATGGAGAACGTCAAAGACTGGTGCATCTCACGCCAGCTTTGGTGGGGACATCGCATACCGGTCTATTATCTGGAGAACGGCGATTTTGTGGTGGCCGAAACAGAAGAGGAGGCTGTGCAGTTGGCCCGTGAAAAAGCAGGCAATGATCAACTTACCATTGATGATCTTCAACAGGATGAAGATGTTCTGGACACCTGGGCTTCATCCTGGTTGTGGCCTATAACCGTTTTCGACGGGTTCAATCCTGACAACAATGAGATCGATTATTACTACCCTACTGATGATCTGGTGACGGCACCCGAAATCATATTCTTCTGGGTGGCACGGATGATCATGGCGGGATATGAGTACCGGCAGGCTCCGCCTTTCAGGAATGTGTATTTTACCGGAATTGTACGCGATAAATTCCGCCAGAAGATGTCCAAGTCGCTCGGTAATTCCCCGGAGCCGCTCGAGCTGATCCGGAAATATGGAGCCGATGGAGTACGTATGGGCATGTTGCTTTGCTCCCCTGCCGGCAATGACATTCTTTTTGAAGAAAAACTCACTGAGCAGGGCCGAAACTTTGCCAATAAAATCTGGAATGCCTTCCGTCTGGTAAAAACCTGGGAGGTATCTGAGGAAATTGAGCAGCCAAAAAGTTCTGAACTTGCAGTGACATGGATGCAGAACAAAATATGGCAATCGGCTGCTACCATCGACGATCATTTTGAGAAGTACCGCATTTCCGATGCCCTCATGGAGGTCTACCATCTTTTCTGGGATGAGTTTTCTTCCTGGTATCTGGAAATCATTAAACCGGCATACCAGCAACCCATTGATGCCAAAACCCTGCAGGCCACGCTTGAATTTTTTGATGATCTGGTTCGTCTGCTGCATCCGTTTATGCCTTTCATCACAGAGGAGATCTGGCATCATCTGGCGCCCCGGAAAGAAGGCGAGAGCATTATGGTCAGCCTTCAGCCGGAAGCCAAACCTTACAACAAACAGCTGGTAGACGAGTTTGAGCATATTAAGGAAGCCATCACCGGTGTTCGCAACCTGAGGCAGGAGAAAAACATTTCGCCGCGTGAGGCTCTTGATGTACAAGTGATGATTGGGGATGACGGCTATTTTGAAGAGCTGAACCCGGTTTTCCGGAAAATGGCTAATTTGAAATCCATTGAAAAAACAGATGAAAAAGTAAAAGGAGCCGTTTCATTTTTGGTTAAGTCATCAGAATATTTTGTGCCTCTGGAAGGCTTCATTAATGCAGAAGAAGAAATTGCCAAACTTGAAGAAGAGCTGAAACGAATGGAGGGCTTTCTCAATGGGGTGATGAAAAAACTGAACAATGAAAGGTTTGTCAGCAATGCCCCCGCTGATGTGGTGGAGTTGGAGAAGAAGAAAAAGGCCGATGCCGAGGCCAGAATCAAGGTCATTACGGAAAGCATCGATAACTTAAAGAAAAATTGAGGGAGTAGAAACCCCTTGCAGGTTTTCTCTTTTTTTTGAATGTATAAAACTTATATAACATGAATCGACAACATACTTTAAAAGCTGCAATTTTCGGATTTTTGATGGTCCTTATTGGATTTTCCGCCTGCAATACAACATATTCGGGTGTTCCGGAAAAATATCATGAGCTTCTTGATTCGGCTCTTGTTAATGCCGGGGAGAACAGGGGCCAGCTGGAGGAAGCTTTACAACAGGTTCCGGATTCTCAGAAAGAGGCCATGGCTTTTCTGATTTCCTATATGCCCGGGCGTGACCTTGAAAGTCTGTCGGCCGAATTTTTGGTGGAAAATGTCCATTATGCATACCTGGCAAAGGATAAATTTCCCTGGACCCGCCAATTGCCCGATTCTGTTTTTTTCAATGAAGTCTTGCCCTATGCTTCGTTGAATGAACGTCGCGATGACTGGCGGGGCGATTTCTTTGAACGGTTTTCCAAATATGTGGAAGATGCGGACAATATTCGTGCGGCAATTGACTCGGTCAACCAAAACATTAACGAAGAAGTGGAAGTGGAATACAACACAGACCGGGAGAAGTCCGACCAAAGTCCTTACGAATCTATGGATCAGGGAATGGCTTCCTGTACAGGCCTTTCCATTCTTTTGACCGATGCCTTCCGGGCCGTTGGGATTCCATCCCGCATTGCCGGGGTGCCCAGTTGGCACGACGACCGCGGAAACCATACCTGGAATGAAGTCTGGATCGACGGAGAATGGTATTTTACCGAATATTATCCGGCCGGATTAAATGAAGGCTGGTTTCTCGCTGACGCCGGCCGGGCTGATGCCACCGATCCCAAATATGCAATCTGGGCTTCTTCATTTAAATCGACAAACGACCAATTTCCATTGATCTGGGATATGTCTATCAAATATGTGCCGGCTGTGAATGTGACTGACCGGTATGTTTCCCTCTATGAAGCCAAACAGAAGGAGAAGGTGGAATCAGGTGAATTGGTGCCGGTAGAAGTTGCTATGTACAAGGATGAATCAAGTACTTCAGGTTCGAATGATCGTGTGGCTGTGAATGTGGATGTTTTTACCGGCGATGAGCAGCTGGCCGGTGGTCAGACAAGCGGTCCCCGGAGTGATCTCAATGATGTGTTGACTTTTTATCTTGAAAAAGATCAAACCTATTCTTTCCATTATACAGATAAAGATGGGAACGAACAAATTGTCAGGAAAGAAGTCGGGACTGAGCCGGTTTCTCTTGAGTTGTATATGGAGTAATCTGGTGAATTTTTTATTGAGCTAAGGAACCGGGGGAGCGCTGTCTTTGTGAATATTTCATGTGAATAGCATCCAGCTTCATCTGGGTGGCTTCAGGGCATTTGAAACATCTCTTTTAGACAGCCTCTTTTTGGGGCGTTGAAATTTATACTACGATTTGCAAAAAAGGTTTGTGGTTTAAAACGGATTTCACACCGCTTTCAGGTTCATGTCCAGGCTGTGAATGTGGTGCGTGAGGGCACCCACTGAGATGAAGTCAACCCCACATTCTGCATAACTTCTTATGGTCTCTTTGGTGATGCCGCCGGATGCTTCCGTTTCATACCGGCCGTTGATCAGCTCAACAGCATCACGTAGCGTTTGTATGTCGAAATTGTCGAGCATCACGCGGTGAATTCCACCTATCCGAAGCACTTCGCGAAGCTCTTCCATGGAGCGAACTTCAATTTCTATCTTCAGATCCTTACCGCTCTTTTCCAGGTATTGGCGGGTGGCGGTGATGGCTTTTTCAATGCCGCCGGCAAAATCCACATGATTGTCTTTGAGCATAATCATGTCATAAAGTCCCATACGATGGTTTTCTCCTCCTCCTGTTTTCACGGCTTCTTTTTCCAAAAACCGCATTCCCGGGGTTGTTTTTCTGGTGTCCAGTATTTTTGTATGCAGCCCTTCCAGCAATTGAACATATTCACGGGTGCTTGTGGCAATACCGCTCATTCGTTGCATGATGTTTAGCACAAGACGTTCGCCCTTCAGTAAAGTTTGAATGCCACCCTCTACAGAGAAGGCTATATCGCTTGGCTGAACCTGTGTGCCGTCGGCTAGCAAAGAAGTGATCTTTGTTTGTGGATCGAGGTGGTGAAAAATTTCCACGGCTACATCTACACCGGCCAGTATCCCCGGTTCTTTAATCATGAGACGGGCTTTCCCGGTTGCTTCGGCGGGGATGCATGCCAGAGAGGAGTGATCCCCGTCACCTATATCTTCCTGTAGCGCAGTTTCAATAAATGTGTAAAGTTTTTCTTTATTCATCCTGTTTTTCAATTCTGATTTGATGGATCATCGCATTGTTGTCCGAATTTTTTACCAGGAAATACATTCTGTAGATTCCATTGCTGCAACTGTAGCGACCTATGGCAAAAGTCGCATTCTGGCGGGTTCCGTGATGCAGCATTTCAAAGGATTGAACCTGATTGTCTTTAAAAAAATCTTTTAATATGAAATGAGCTTGTTCCCGGCTGAAAACACCTGATTTGCCTGGAAGTACAAGTTCGATTTTACTGTTCATGAAGGGATCGATCTCTGCTGCATCTCCATTTTTTACAGCCTGTACAACGCTTTGGGGCAGCGGGCCGCTTCCGTCTTTCTGGGCGTTTAGGGGAAAGACCGTGAACAGAAGCACCACCAGCGGGAGAAGTGATTTAAAGGTTTTCATAGGCATATAAAATTAGTTTGGTATGGCCGTACGGCTGGCGCATGGTTGTTTTTCATTTTTGATGAGCAAACCTTGCCATGCACCTTCTATGTGAATCTTGTTTTCAGGTATTGGCTTACACCTGTACAACATCCTTTTTCTGTCGGCCTTGCTGGTGTTTTTCTATCCCTCCTTCATTCAGTCCCTGGGGCCGGCTGTTCAGGAAATGGCGCAAAAACATTATGCAAAAGTAAAATATTACAAAAACTAAACCATAAATCTCCTGATTTTTAACTCCGGATTTCCGTTTATGCTGAAATCTGTAATTAGGCTATGTAATAATTTTACTTGCGGATTTTAGGTTTAACTTTGTAATAACAACCTATTGCCAATGAAGATACGATTGATAATGACCGGGAAAACTTCCGACAAGTGGTTAAAGGAGGGGATTGAACAGTATTTTAGTCGAATCAGTCGATACCTTCCTTTTGATGTGAAGGTGATCCCCGATCTGAAAAATGCCGGAAAGATGAGTGCCGAGGCAGTTAAGCAGCAGGAAGGGGAGGCGATATTAAAAACTATTGACAATTCAGACCGCCTGGTTTTGCTCGATGAAAACGGAAAGATGTTTTCCTCCAGGGACTTTGCCGGTTTCATCGAAAAACAAATGATCAGTGGTTGTCGCCACCTGGTGTTTGTAATAGGTGGAGCCTGGGGAGTGTCCGAAGAAGTTGACCGCCGTGCTGATCAGAAGGTTTCCTTGTCTCCAATGACATTTTCTCACCAGATGGTGCGTCTGGTGTTTGCCGAACAGTTGTACCGGGGTCTGAGCATCATTAATAATGAACCTTATCACCATGATTAAATGTGGCAATGTGACTTTTGCATGGTTATTGTTAATATTCGTTGAATAATTATTCAACCCCTGGGGGTAGGAATTATCTAACATCTTAAACGACCTGTTCCGTTGAGTATGTCCCGAAAGAAAATATGGCTTCTGTTGGTGATTTTGTTCCTTGTCGGAACGATGGCCGGGTTATTTCTTGAATTTTTCTTTTCGGGGGGTGGCAAAAAAGAAATTGACATCGACCAGGTGGAGCAGAGCATCCGGGAACGTCAGCGTTCGCTTAATGAAATGTTGATATCTTTTCCGGAGGGGTCTTTAAATGACTCTTTTGATGCCTGGTCGGTAATGGACTCCCTTTCCAGCTCCGAAAATGAAATGCTGATTTATCGCGATAATCAGCTTGTGGCCTGGTCCGACCATCAGTTGCCTGTTCATGATATTCATCCTGTTTTTCTTAACCAGCCGTTTGTTGAACTGGATGATGGGTATTACCTGGTTCAGAGTATTCGAAAAGATCCTTATTTATTGGTTGGGATGTTCCAGGTCAAACAATCCTTTCCCCATCAGAACGAATACCTGGAGAACCGTTTTTTGTTGCCGTCGGGCTTATCCCCGGGTGTCGACATTGTGCGGGACCAGCGGTCATCGTATGAGCCGGTTTTTGGGCTGGAAGGGGAATATCTCTTTTCTGTTAGTGATTTGAGGATGGAAAAAAACGGGGATGGTTTGGGCGTTTTTGTTCTGATTGCTTATCTCATCTCCATGCTGTCTTTTTGGGGGCTTCTGTTGATGTGGCTACACAGAATGCGTGACCGAAGCTCTGTTAATTTATGGCTGGGGCTTGCTGCAGGGATCTTTTCCCTGTTTTATTACTTCGCTTTCTGGCACTCTGATATGAGCGCCTTTGATCAGTTGGGGCTTTTCTCCCCGGTCCATTTTGCCATATCCGATTTTCTTCCCTCTCTGGGGGCGCTTTTGCTTTTGGCTCTGGGCATCCTTTTAATCGCTTTTTTGTTCTTCCGCTATTTCAGGTTGCCGTGGTTTGTCGATCAAAAAAATTACAAACGGTGGTTTAATGGTGCCTTGTATTTTGGCTTTTTTCTGGGCCTCCACGGGCTCATGTTATATTTTTTAAGACTGATTTATCATTTGGTTAGTCACTCTTCGGGGCCTTCGGTGTTTTTTAAAGTTATAGAGATCAACGAAATTGCCATTGTTAAGATCCTGGTTTTGTCTTTTCTCTTTTTCTCTTTTCTCCTTGTGGCAGAGAGAGTCGTGCGGTTGTTTCTTTTTCGTCTTTCCCGTTTGCAGATGTGTCTGTTGACAGGGGCTGCCACATTATTTGTGGTTTTGTTATGGGGCGACATCGGTTATGGTGGTAACGACTGGGGCATTTTATTTACCGGATTGACCGGTCTTGTTCTGGTTGTGGTGAAACGGGACTACCGGCTGCACCATTCCTACAATACCTTTTTATGGATGGTTGCTTTATTTGCCTTGTTTTCCGGGTCGGTCCTCATCGATTTATCCATTGAAAAGGAAGAAGAGGAACGGGAACTGTTGGTCGAGAACCTCTCTTATCAGCTGCTGCGGGAGGAAGATCCTGTGGCCGAAATGTATTTGGGCGATATAGAAGACCAGATCGTTCGTGATGCACCTTTGCGGCAATTGCTGGCCCGTCAGAATATTAACCAGTCGGCTGTTCGCAATCATTTGCTGAAGTATTATTTTTACGGCTATTGGGGAGGTTATGATCTTCAGATTGTTCCCTGCTGGCCCGGGGGTGATCTGACTTTTGACGAAACGGGGGAGACCTATAATTGCTATCAATATTTCTTTTCCACTATAGAGGAAGAAGGAGATTTGATTGAGGGGAGTAACCATTTTTACTATCTCAACAATGACAACGGGCGGGTCTCTTATTTGGGAGTGTTCCGTTTCTTTGAGGGGCATCCGCTCGAGACAACCCTTTTTGTTGAATTGCAATCGAAGCCATACTTTGAAGGACTTGGTTATCCCGAATTGCTAATTGGGCAGAACGAGCAAAACAGACTGGCTCTGTTTGAAGATTATTCTTATGCTAAATATGTAAACGGACGTTTGGTCAAGCGTTCAGGCGATTACAATTATCAGGGTAGCTACCAGCAAATGGATCTTGAGGAAGGTGACAAAAAGTTTCTGAAAGAGGATGATTATTCCCACATTGTTTTTCGCCCCGAATCCGATACAGTCGTGATACTGAGCCGGGAAGATCATGATATATCCGAAATTTTTATTGCTTTCTCAGTCTTTTTCATCTTTTTCTTTGTGATCGGGCTTATCTTGGTCGGACTTACCCAACTCAAAAGCACTTCCTTTAACTGGAAGTTCTCCGTTCAGAAACAGATACAGTTTTCCTTCGTAGGGTTGATGCTGCTGGTTCTGTTGGCTGTGGCTATAGGTACGGTGCTATATACAGTCAAACAGTTTAAAAATAAGCACGATGAGCTCCTTCATGAAAAAGCCCAGTCGGTTTTGATGGAGCTTGAATCCAAAATGGGATTTGAAAATTCTCTGGAGAGCAAGGGAGAGGAGTACCTGAATTATCAGTTGCAGACCATTTCGAATGTTTTCTTATGTGATATTAATCTTTTCGGGAAGGATGGAAAATTATTGGCCTCGTCACGGCCCGAGCTTTTTGAAGAGGGACTGGCCGGAGGTCAAATGAACCCTTCTGCTTATTACCAGCTTGCCTACGAAAACGAGGGCAAATTTATTGGAAACGAAACCATTGGTGACCTTGAATATACTTCGTATTATGTGCCCTTTTATAGTCGGGATGAACGATTGTTGGGATATTTGAATGTTCCCTATTTCGTGGCCAACAATGAACTGCGTGAAGAAGTTTCGTCGGTGGTTATGACCGTGGTGAACTTTTATCTCCTGTTTTCATTTATCGTGATCGGTATTGCTGTTTTTCTCTCCCGCCAGATTACAAGACCCCTGCTCGTTCTTCAGTCTAAACTTGCTGATTTGAAGATTGGCCAGCACAATGAAAAAATTGATTATCGGGGAGACGATGAGATTGGGAGACTGGTAGGCGAATATAACCGGATGGTTGATGAACTGGAGGAAAGTGCGGCGAAACTGGCCCGGACTGAGCGTGAGCTTGCGTGGCGGGAAATGGCCCGTCAGATCGCCCATGAGATCAAAAACCCGCTGACCCCGATGAAATTGAGTATTCAGTATCTGCAAAGAGCCTGGAAAGACCAGGTTTCTGATTTTGACACTTTTTTGAAAAGGGTAACGGGAACGCTCATCGAACAGATCGAAAAACTTTCTTCCATCGCAACCGAGTTCAGTCATTTTGCCAAAATGCCTGCTGCTGTGCGGGAAAATGTGGATATTCTCGATAAAATCCGGAGCAGTGTTACACTTTATTCAAACAGCACTGATGTGGATATTCAAACTGATTTTAATGGGTTTGAGTCGATTGTGGTGAATGCCGATGCTGAACAATTGCTCGGGGTCTTTAACAATTTGATCAACAATGCTGTTCAATCTATTCCCCGCCACAGGGAGGGCAAGGTCAGGATAAGTGCTTCGGTGGACAATAGCAAAGTGTTGGTTACCGTCTCTGATAACGGGAAGGGCATTCCGGAAGAGTCTCGTGAAAAGATGTTCCAGCCCAATTTTACCACGAAAACCAGCGGAATGGGACTTGGACTGGCTATTGTGAGAGGAGTTGTCGAAACAGCTGGTGGCGAAATCTGGTTCGATACGGAAACAGACCAGGGTACGACATTCTATATTCAACTGCCGGTGGTTTCCTGGTCCTGATCTTTGATAACACGGGTTTCAGCCCACCGATCGGCAATACGCACTTTATGGATGATCAGGTGATACAGATCAAAGAGGTTGAGTATCGGAATCAGAAGCACCAGCCCCCGGATGACCGATTTTTCGGGCCAGCCCGTCAGTGATGAATAATGTGGCAGAGCGATGGTGCGGAGTTGAAACAATTTTTTACCAAAACTTTGCCCGTTCAGAAAGGGGAGAGAGTCTTTCATGAGGATATACAAAAGCCCGAACATCCAACCAATGCGGGGAAAA
Organism: Bacteroidota bacterium; assembly: GCA_051744695.1. Lineage (GTDB taxonomy): Bacteria > Bacteroidota > Bacteroidia > Bacteroidales > Marinilabiliaceae > Marinilabilia. Next base: position 11,930 of record JBNJDH010000023.1, read on the forward strand.
AGCGAAAGCAAAGCGGCGACGATCAGATCTACCAGACCGGCCAGCAATCGTTCGCCCAGGGGGACTTCATCCCACGGCAACTGTTGTTTATCTTCTTCTTCTGTTGTCATTGAATGTCTTCCGTTTTTATGATTCCGTTTAACATCGCATAAACCGTTAAGCCCGATACTGTTTTAATGTCGAGCTTGCGTGTGATGTTTTTGCGATGTGAAATCACGGTATGGGTGCTGATGTATAATTTTGCTGCAATCTCCTTGTTGGTATGCCCCAGGGCTACGTGTTTCAGAATTAACTTTTCCCGGGGGGTGAGCTCTTCGGTTTCTTCTTTTTCTGTTTTGTCTTGATATTGTTGGATGTGATGGCTGAGTTTTTCACTGAGTTTCTTTTTTTTATCAAATACAGAAATCTGGTCCGAAGGACTGTCTTCAGGCAGGGGGGTATTGATGATATAAACAATTTTGGCATTTTCAGTGAGCATGGTCTGCAATTCCTGATTTGCTACAGGCAGGGTTATGGCCGAGTTGAGCAGAAGAATGTCCGGATGAAACTCTTTCAAAGTAAGCAAAATGGTGTCGGGATGGCCGGCGGCTCTCAGTTCGGTGATCCCGTCGGTTTGTTCCAGAAGCCCCATCAGGCCTTTCCGCACAAGATATGATGTTTCAGCAACTAATATTTTGGCCATAACAATTTTATTCTTGCGGGAATTTTTTGTGAAATTCTTTTTCCAGTTTCATAACCTGCGGGACCAACACATTTTCTTCCAGTATGGTGTGATCGTTTAAGTCTTTTCCCAGTCTGAATATCTCAATCAATACATTGGTGAAAACGCAGTTGTTTGACGGCGGGGCCATGTACTTAAGCAGGATGTTGCGCAAATCGATCAGCTTTTCCTCAAGGTCGGTGTGTTCTTCAAGAAAGTCCTGAATGGTATATCCACGTGCTGTTGCCAGGAAACCGGGCTCAGGTGTGTCCAGTTCGAAATTCTTTTCCAGTTGAAGAATGTATGGAAATATTTTGTCTTCCTCCAACTGGATATGTGCAGTGAATTCATCAATGTATTCCCTGAAGAATTTGAGCATCAGCTGCAGGTTGTGGTGTTCTGAATCATCTTTGTTTTCCAGCTGAATGATTTCATTCTCGATGCGCGGAATGTGGTATTCCAGATAACAGGTATGCGTGTTTCGCAGGTAGGTAACCAGCCATTTCACCGGGTGGTTCATCAGCGTTTCCCCCGGGAAGAAATCCCGCTCATGAAACCATTTGGCAAGGTTCAGGAAAAAGTTCAGGTCAATCCCTTCTTCACTGCAAACAGTCTTAATGCTTTTATCCTTGAATCCAAACGGAATCTTCAGACGCTGCAGAACTGCCAGCAACTCAAAGTCGGCCTGAACCAGCTCCGACATTTTCATGGTGGGATGAATATGCATCGCTCTCTTTATTTAGATAAGATAAAAACAAAAGTAATAACAACTCCGGGAATTACCAATTGAAGATAATGCTGCCTTGCTATTTTTTGCGGAAAAGTATATTGATCGGCACACCTGAGAAGTCCCATTTTTCTCTCAGTTTATTTTCCACAAACCTTCTGTATGGCTCTTTAATTTGCTGTGGCCAGTTGCAGAAGAACGCAAAAGTGGGGACGGATGCCGAGAGCTGGGTTATGTATTTGATCTTGATGTAATTGCCTCTGTATGCCGGCGGGGGATTTTTTTCTATGACCGGCAGCAGGTGTTCGTTGAGTTTGGCTGTGCTTACTCTCCGCGTTTTGTTTTCGTAGACCTTTGATGCTTCTTCCAGTGCCCGGAAAATACGCGTTTTCTCGGTGGCTGATGTGAAAACAACGGGATAGTCGGTATATGGCGCTGTCTGCTCTTTGAGCCAGGCTTCAAATTCTTTGGCGGTATTGCTGCTTTTTTCTATCAGGTCCCATTTATTGACAAGAACCACCACGCCTTTCCGGTTTTTCTCAATCAGCCCGAATATTTTGAGGTCCTGACCTTCAAAGCCCCGGGTGGCATCTGCCATAAGCATACAAACATCCGAGTTCTCAATGGCCCTTATGGCCCTCATCACCGAATAGAATTCCAGGTCTTCGTGGACTTTACTTTTTTTCCTGATGCCCGCGGTATCTACCAACAGGAAATCATGACCAAATTTATTGTAACGGGTAAAGATGCTGTCGCGCGTGGTTCCGGAGGTTGGTGTTACGATGTTTCTTTCTTCTCCGGCCAAAGCATTGATGAGGGATGATTTTCCCGAGTTGGGACGGCCCACCACCGTGTAGCGGGGTAACTCGGGTTCTTCCTCAGCTTCTTTGTCAGGCAACTCTTTTACAAGGTGATCGAGCAATTCGCCCGTGCCTGAACCCGATGCTGATGAAATGGTGAAAACGTCCTTCAGTCCCATGGCATAAAAATAGGAAGCTTCGGACATGAGGCTGTTGTTGTCTACCTTGTTGACAGCTACAATGGCTTTGCGCCCCTGTTTTCTTAAAACCTCGGCAACAGCTTCGTCGTAATCCGTCATGCCGGTTTTTACATCCACCATGAAAATGATCAGGTCAGCCTCTTCAATGGCAATGAGCACCTGTTTGCGAATGGCTTCTTCAAACTGATCATCCGAGTTGAAGGCATATCCGCCCGTATCGATCACAGAGAAACGAACCCCGTTCCATTCGGCCTTACCATAAATGCGGTCTCTGGTGACACCGCTGGCCTCATCGACAATGGCCTGTCGTGATTCTGTCAGTCGGTTAAAAAGTGTTGACTTCCCCACGTTGGGGCGTCCTATGATGGCAACAATATTTCCCATGATGAATTTTTAAGATGGATGCAAAATTAAGAAAAATGGACGTCACAAAACTGTGAGCCGAAGTTTCCGCGGCTTATTTATCGTATCCGAAATTTTTCAGATAACGATCCTGATCGCGCCAGTCCTTTGAAACTTTGACATACAGTTCCAGGTAAACCTTTTTTCCCAAAAAAGCCTCGATCTCTTTGCGGGCATCGATCCCCAGCTTTTTGAGAGCTTTGCCCTGATGGCCGATGAGAATACCTTTCTGAGAATCCCTGGTGACATGAATTACACAGCGGATGTGGTGTTGCGTTTCTCCTTCATTGAATTCCTCCACTTCCACTTCCACCGAGTAGGGGATCTCTTTTTGGTAGTTGAGCAATACTTTCTCCCTTACGATTTCGGAAACAAAGAAACGTTCGGGTTTATCGGTAAGGGCGTCTTTATCGAAAAACGGCGGGGATTCCGGCAATAGCTCCACGATCCGCTCATAGAGGTTCCGGATATTGAACTTATGTTTTGCCGACATCGGAAAAATTTCCGCCTGAGGCAGTTCTTCTTTCCAGTACTCCACAAGTTTTTCCAACTCTTCCTGTTGTATCAGGTCAATTTTGTTGATGGCCAGCAATATAGGTGTTTCCGTGCCCTTTACCATGGAGAGGAATTCTTCATTTTTTCCGGGTGTTTCCACGGTATCGGTGATGTATAATAAAATGTCTGCGTCTGCAAGAGCTGATTTGGAAAAATGAAGCATGGATTCCTGCAGCTTGTAATGAGGCTTGAGTACGCCCGGTGTATCTGAGATGACAATCTGATAATCTTCCGTGTTGATGATGCCGAAAATGCGATGGCGTGTGGTCTGGGCTTTGGACGTTATAATAGACAACCGTTCTCCCACCAGTTGATTGGAGAGCGTTGATTTGCCTACATTGGGGTTACCTATTATATTGACAAAGCCGGCTTTGTGTGTCATAATTTGCTTACATTGAAATTTCTGCGAAGATACAACAACTGGAAGGATTTTTCGTCAGAAACGATAAAGACAATTTTGATTTATGCTGACCCTCAGCTCTTTCAAAAAAACTTTTAAAAAGCTCATTAATTCATTTGGCCGACTGGCAAAATAAGCTTTATATTTGCACCCGCTTTCCGCAAACGGCGGGGGCAGGCAAGATAGGAGAGAGGCGAGAAAAGGATTGATAAAAAGGGGTAGAAATTTTGCCGGATAAAAAAAAGCGATTATCTTTGCAGTCGCTTTTGAAAAAACCACCGCCCGATGGCGAGGCAAGGGAAGCACAAGATGTTGACATACAATGGTAAATCGGTTTTTTAACCGATAAGCACGGTCAACCCTTAAAAAAGATCTTTGACACTATTGATGCAAAACTAAAAAGCAAGGTAAAAGCGAGACCTTGAGTCAATTCCTGTGAATTGGACGAACCTCGTTGGCAGGGGGCTATACTTAAAAGAAATTTTTATTTAAAACTTTCCTACAACGAAGAGTTTGATCCTGGCTCAGGATGAACGCTAGCGACAGGCTTAACACATGCAAGTCGAGGGGTAACATGAGTAGCTTGCTACTTGATGACGACCGGCGCACGGGTGAGTAACGCGTATGGAACCTGCCTGCAACAGGAGGACAGCCCCCGGAAACGGGGATTAATACTCCATGTTTCTTAAAGACCGCATGGTCTATGAGAAAAAGCTACGGCGGTTGCAGATGGCCATGCGTGACATTAGTTAGTTGGCGGGGTAACGGCCCACCAAGGCGACGATGTCTAGGGGTTCTGAGAGGAAGGTCCCCCACACTGGTACTGAGACACGGACCAGACTCCTACGGGAGGCAGCAGTGAGGAATATTGGTCAATGGGCGGGAGCCTGAACCAGCCATGTCGCGTGCAGGATGACGGCCCTACGGGTTGTAAACTGCTTTTGTACGGGAAGAATCGCTTCGACGCGTCGAAGTTTGCCGGTACCGTACGAATAAGCATCGGCTAACTCCGTGCCAGCAGCCGCGGTAATACGGAGGATGCGAGCGTTATCCGGATTCATTGGGTTTAAAGGGTGCGTAGGCGGAGCTTCAAGTCAGCGGTGAAAGTCTGCAGCTCAACTGTAGTTGTGCCGTTGAAACTGAAGTTCTTGAGTGTAGATGAGGTAGGCGGAATGAGTAGTGTAGCGGTGAAATGCATAGATATTACTCAGAACACCGATTGCGAAGGCAGCTTACTAAACTACAACTGACGCTGAGGCACGAAAGCGTGGGTATCAAACAGGATTAGATACCCTGGTAGTCCACGCAGTAAACGATGATTACTGGTTGTTTGGTCGATTGGGACTAAGCGACTGCGCGAAAGCATTAAGTAATCCACCTGGGGAGTACGTCGGCAACGATGAAACTCAAAGGAATTGACGGGGGCCCGCACAAGCGGTGGAAC
>JBNJDH010000024.1:0-16939 GCA_051744695.1 Bacteroidota bacterium
TGAAAGTTTTGGCATTAAGGATATGATCCGGATCTATCACAGCGAGATCAATAAAGACTTTTTACTGGAGGCCAGAGAAAAATACATGGAACGCATAAAATAGATCATTTAATGATCCATCGGGCAAATCTTGTCCGATGGACCTTTTTCGACACGCACACTTCTTACTTCAATGCCGACAATGAGACATCGCTATATTCTCATCATTCTGACGGGTATCATCCTGAATGCCTGCCAATCACAATCTTCAACTGAATTTTCATCCTCGAGTATTCACGATGTGGACAGCACCATTCGCCAGGATGCTGACATGAAGGCTCTCATTGCCCCGCTGCGCGACTCGGTTGAATCAATTATGCACGAAGTCATCGGTGAAAGCCAACAAACGATGCACCCGAAAAAACCAGGGACACGCCTCTCCAATTTTGTTGCTGATCTGATCAGAGAAGCTGCGATCCAGGAAAGCAGGAAAACTTCTTTACCCGTAATTTCTGTCATAAATATTAGAGGTCTCAGATCTCCATTACCTGAGGGGGAAATTGAAGTGGCAGATATTTTTGCACTCATGCCCTTCGAAAACCAAATGGTGATCCTGACCCACACGGGAAAAGAAATCAGAGAATTGTTCCAACATATGGGAGAAAGCAATGGCGACGGAATCGCCGGGGCCTCATTCACTTTCAGTGACGGAGAGGTGAGCAACGTCCGGATAAACGGGGAACCATTACGTGAAGATGCCCGGTATTATGTGGCCACATCAGATTATCTGGCTGAAGGCGGCGATCATTACAACATCTTCTCCAGGGCAGAAGAAACATATACTTCTTCACGGAAAATACGGGAGCTGATCATAGAACACATCAGGGAACTTACAAATAACGGGCAAACCATCGATCCGCCTAAAGAACAACGCATAATCATCAACTGACAGGGAAACTGCTATGCAAAAACACAATCGCAGACAATTCATAAAAACACTGGCTGCCGGAAGTATGGCAGCAACAATCCCTTTTGCTCTGAAAGCAGACAGGGAAACCGGGCATACACTGACGATCCTCCACACCAACGATGTCCACAGTCACCTGGACCCTTTCGATGCATCACACCCCCGATTTCCCAACATGGGTGGTTTTGCAAGGCGAAGCACCCTGATCGGACAACTCAGAAAAGAAAATCCCAATTTAATACTACTGGATGCCGGCGACATATTCCAGGGAACCCCTTATTTCAACTTTTTTGGGGGAGAACCCGAGTTCAGGTTAATGTCACAGATGAAATATGATGCCGCCACCATCGGCAATCATGAATTTGACAACGGGATGGACCATCTGGCTCAACAAATGGAGCATGCGAAGTTCCCGTTTATTTGCACCAATTATCAGTTCCAGGGAACCATTCTCGAGAATAGAACCAAGCCCTGGAAGATCATTGACAAAGGTCCATTCAGGATTGGCCTAGTGGGGCTGGGGATTAACCCGGCAGGTTTGGTATCTCCGGCCAATTATGATGGCATGAAATGGCTGGACCCGTCTAAAAGCGGAGAAGAAACCGCCAGGTTTTTGAAAGAAGATAAAAAATGCAATCTCGTCATAGCTCTTTCCCATCTGGGCTTTGAAAGCACGCCGGAAAGGACAGAGTCGGACAAAAAAGTGGCCTCGGAGACGTCATCAATCGATGTCATCATCGGAGGCCACTCGCATACTTTTATGGATGAGCCGGCTTTGGTGAAAAACAAAAGCGGTCGCCAGGTGGTAATCAACCAGATGGGATGGGCCGGCGTCAGACTTGGACAAATCAATATCACTTTGCAAAAACAAAGCACTTCCTTTGGGGCTGTTCAACACATCATCCGATAGACCGGTGCCTACTCTATCGGCAGTTGCCGCTTAAACGATTCATCCAGCGAGATGATGGTTTCGGTAGAAGCAATGCCGGGAATATTTTGCAGCCGGTCATGTAGGATCCGTTTCAAGTGCTCATTGCTTTTGGCAAAAATCTTCACAAACATGGCATATTCACCAGTGGTATAATGGCATTCAACCACTTCAGGAATCTCCTCAAGCATTTTTACCACCTTATCGAAAAGGCTGGCTTTTTTCAGAAAAATCCCGATAAAAGCGCAGGTATGATACCCAATCTTGGCAGGATTGATAATGAACTCAGAGCCTTTGATAACCCCCATGTTCATAAGTCGCTGAATACGCTGATGAATTGCTGCCCCCGAAACATTACATTCCCGTGCCACTTCAAGAAAAGGAATCCGGGCATTATGAGTAATCATCGACAGGATTTTCTTATCAAGGCTATCGATCTGTAAATTGCTCTCCATAATAAAAAATGATAAATGTTAGAAATTAAAAGTAATTCTGCTCTTTTATTAATGATTATTGACGAAAATAGGGATTTTATGCCAACAATCCAATAAAATAGCTTCAAAATTCTACTCTTTCAATTTCTAAATCACTGGTATCCGGTAACACAAATAAAGATTGCCTCACTTCGCCCGCAATGATTGGGGTGCAGTAAAATTAAAAGTTTAGGTGGGTCCGTCTTTCAGCTTCGTCAAAACCAGCCCCCACCCAATCACTCTTGTTCCTGATTAACAAGGTCATTGCAACCAAAGTGAAACAATCTGCCACTATTTGAATAAATTCTTCGGAAAATAATGAACTTCAACTTCAATAGACCGTTAGATTTCTAGACATTAGATTTAAGATAAGCCGTATAATGCTGACATACTGTAATTTAACACGGTAACCTTCAAAAAATAAACAACTGAGTTACAAGGCATTGAAAAAGTTTAACGGACCATTGAACTTAAGATTTTACTTATAATTTGATTTCAGCCCCGCCAATTCACGAAGATCATCTCCACCGGGATTCTGAAAAACCCGCAATTCAAAAAGCGACACAATGGCCAGTATATGGTCAAAAATATCAGCCTGAACACCCTCATAACGGGCCCATTCTTTCTGTCGGCAAAATGCATAAATCTGAACGGGAATTCCTTTTTCGGTGGGTTCAAGGTGACGAACAATCAAAGTCATCTTTTCATTGATCTCAGGATGCCTGATCAGATAATTCTCCAGATATTTCCGAAACACCCCCAGGTTGGTCATTCGGCGCCCATTAACAGACAAGGACACATCAATCTGATGCTGCCGGTTATATTTTTCAATTTCTTCCTGCCTCTGTAGAATATAACTTTTCAGATGATGGATTTTCTTAAACCGTTCTATCATTTCGGGGGTACAAAATTTCACGCTGTGCAGATCAATGTAGACCGCTCTTGCTATCCTGCGCCCTCCGGATTCCTCCATACCCCGCCAATTGATAAAGGAATCCGAAACCATTGCATAGGTGGGAATTGTCGATATGGTTTTGTCCCAATTCCTTACTTTAACGGTATTAAGTGTGATTTCCTGAACGGCCCCGTCTGCATTATGCGAGGGCATAGAAATCCAGTCGCCAACCCTGACCATTCGGTTGGCCGACAACTGAACACCGGCGACAAGGCCCAGGATTGAATCCCGGAAAACCAGCATAAGTACGGCAGCAAGGGCTCCCATGCCCGCAAAAATGGAAGTCACTTTTACATTAAATACAATGGAAACGCCAATCAGAACCCCCACAATAACTGCCAGGAGCTGAATAACCTGTAAATAACCTTTTATGGGGCGCTCATAAGCAAAGGGAAAGGTATTGTAGATGTCTTCCACCGCTTTTAAAAGCGAATGAAATGCCATCAGAAGAATGGCCACCAGATACAAGAAAACCACATCATGGAAAACAACCAGAATCCCGGGTTGGTGCCCCCAAAAAAGAATGGAAAGCCCATAGATAACTACAATAGGGACTAAATGGGCCAAACGGTGAAAGACCTTTCGGCGGACCAAAAAGTCATCAAGTTTCGAGGGGGTTTTCCTGATGATCCTGATGATGGCATAAAGTAAAAGACGGCGGGTGATCAAATAGCAAATCCATGCCACACCCACCATAATTAAGGCAGTGACAACAAAATAAAGCACTCCCGTCCAAAATTCCGAAAGATGCAACACCTCAAGTTGAGGGATAAGCCATTCCGAAAACCATTCAGATTCTGAGCTAATCTTATCCATTATAATAAAATGACAGCGTTTTTCATTATTTTTGATACTCCAATAACAAAAGTAATCATTTAAACGGTTTTGACAGGCCTATAGCCGCTCAAAACCTTACATCACAAGAGGACTCTGGTTATGAGATGGTCTTTTTTCTTCATTTTTTTACTTGTTGGTATTTCCCAGACTGGTGATGTCCTATTCGCAAAAAACAATGATGGGCTCAACTATGAACGAGCGCTGCGAATTGACTTCACCCTGAGCGGCAATCATTCATCGCAGGAAGCTACCGTGTCGGCCATTTATGAAGTTCCTGTTTACAGCAGTGGGCCTAATCAGGACATTCCTCCATTTAGCTACGGAAATTACCGTGTAGTTATGCTTTCTCCCAATTTGCAAGACACCCTTTTCATCAGAGGTTTCTGCACTCTCTTTCAGGAATGGCAGTCGACAAAAGAAGCAAAAAAGCGACGAAGAGCTTTCAAACAAACCATCGAGATGCCATTTCCGGAGAAAGAAGTTGAATGGGTACTGGAATACAGGGAAAAAACGGGAGAATTTTCCGAAATGACACGGGAAACGTTCAATCCGCAAAATGATCTCTATACCCGGGTTGTCCCCCACCAATACCCACAAAAAATCATTCACGGAGATGATGATGCAAAACACCGGACTGACATCCTGATCATGGGCGAAGGTTATACCGGCAAAGAAAAAGAGCTTTTCTTTGCCGATGCCAAAAAAATGACCCGCAACCTGCTTAAACTTCCTCCTTACGACTCGCTGAAAAACCGCATTACTGTGCGGGCCCTGGCCATTCCTTCTGAAGATTCAGGCACAAATGACCCGAATAATGATCAATGGAAAAACACACCACTAAAAAGCACTTTCAATACCTTTGGAACTGACCGTTATCTTGAAAGTTTTCATACCTGGACCATTTACAACCATGCTGCAGGGACCCCTCACGACCACATTGTCCTGTTGGTTAACACAAATAAATATGGCGGGGGCGGGGTGTACAATCATTTTTCCATCACATCAGCCCAACACAGAAACTCCCCCGAGGTATTTATTCACGAACTGGGACACGGCCTGGCCGGCCTGGGAGATGAATATTTCTCAACGGACGTGGCTTACGGAGATTTCTTCGACCTGAACACCGAACCATGGCATCCCAACATCACCACCCTGCAAGATTTCGACCAGAAATGGAAACATTTGATAGCCGATACTGTTCCCATACCAACCCCGGACAATTCCAAATTCCGTCATGCCACAGGCGTATTTGAAGGGGCCGGCTACTCGGCCCGTGACATTTACCGGCCCGCGGTGAACTGCCGGATGCGTTCCAATCAGGCTGAAGGCTTTTGCGAAGCCTGCCGGGAAGCCATCAGGAAAATGATCTTATTTTATTCACAACAATAAAACCGAAATATTATGAATTACCTTGCTGACGAAAACAGATACGAAAAAATCGCTTACCGCCGCTGTGGCAAAAGCGGCATTAAACTGCCGTCAATTTCCCTGGGACTCTGGCACAACTTTGGCTCGGTAGATGTTTTCGAAAACGGACGCGCCATTCTTCACCATGCTTTTGATAACGGCATCACTCACTTCGACCTGGCCAACAACTATGGGCCAGTCCCCGGTAGCGCTGAAGAAAATTTTGGCCGGATACTGGCCACCGATTTCAAGCCCTATCGCGACGAAATGATCATTTCAACAAAAGCGGGATACCTGATGTGGCCGGGACCATACGGAGAATGGGGCTCAAGAAAGTATTTGCTGGCCAGCCTAGATCAGAGTTTGAAAAGAATGGGGCTCGAATATGTGGATATATTCTATTCGCACCGTCCCGATCCAGACACACCCCTGGAGGAAACAATGGGGGCGCTGGCTCATGCTGTAAAACAAGGGAAAGCTCTATATGCCGGCATTTCCAATTACCCGGCCAACATGACCCGGAAGGCAGAGGCCATCTTAAGAGACATGGGCGTGCCGCTTCTCATCCATCAACCCCGATACAATATGCTGGACAGATGGGTAGAAGATGATGGTCTTTTGGATGTTCTTGAAGAACGTGGAGCTGGCTCCATAGCTTTCTCACCCCTGGCCCAGGGACTGTTGACCAATAAATATCTAAAGGACATACCCGAAGATTCCAGGATGGCCAATCCCCATGGAATGTTGCAAAAAAATGCATTGACTCCGGAGAAGCAGGAAACTCTCAACAAACTCAACGACATGGCCGGCCAAAGGGGACAGTCACTGGCCCAGATGGCCATTGCATGGCTCCTGAAGGATTCCCGGGTTACATCGGTTCTTGTGGGTGCCAGTTCCGTCAACCAGCTAAGCGACAATTTGAAAGCACTGGATAATGTGAAGTTCTCGGATGATGAGCTGACTAAGATCGAAGAAATCTTAAAACCATTGAATAAATGATTTGATTTATATGGGGCCAGGTTTAACGGCTCATTACTTCGCCGTTCTAACCTGACCCTGGATGATAATTCATCTCCCCGTGCCCTACAAGCCCCATCCAACAAACTTCCACCATGAAAAGCAATGTAAAGCCTTTTCAAATTGCTCAACCTGCGTTTCATGTTATCTTTGCAAAAAGATAAAAACAAGTTATGGCAAATATACTCTCTGTTGAGAACCTGACCCATCACTGGGGCGACATACGACTTTTCAATGATCTGACATTCGGGTTGGATGAAGGCCAAAAAGCAGCCCTCATCGCAAGAAACGGGACAGGCAAAACAACCCTGCTCAATATTCTTGCCGACGTGTATCCGGCCGATGCCGGAAGTGTAACCTACAGGAGCCACATCACCCGGGGATATCTTGCTCAGGACCCCGTATTTGATCCCCAATTGACTGTTTTGGACACCCTTTTTCAGTCCGAAAATGAAACGGCCAAACTGGTTCAGCAATATGAAAGCGCAGTAGCCCGTGAAGACCATTCTGCCCTTCAAAAACTTCTTCCCCAGATGGAACGACTGGATGCCTGGGATTATGAAGAACGGGCCAAACAGATTCTATCTCAACTGGACATCCATGCTTTTGATCAACCTGTCGGACAGCTATCCGGCGGGCAACTCAAACGGGTGGCCCTGGCAAGAGTACTTATCAACAATCCCGATTTTCTTATTCTTGATGAGCCCACCAACCATTTGGACCTTGATATGATTGAATGGTTGGAAGATTACCTCAAAAGATCCCGGATGACCCTTCTGATGGTAACCCACGACAGGTACTTCCTTGACAGGGTTTGCAATGAAATTCTGGAACTTCAGGATCAGACACTCTATCAGTACAACGGGAATTATGCCTGGTATCTGGAAAAACGGGCCGAACGCATCAGCCAGAAAAACCAGGAAGTAGAACGTGCCCGAAACCTGCTGCGGAAGGAACAGGACTGGATGAACCGCCAGCCCAAGGCACGGGGAACCAAAGCAAAATCACGGGTGGATGCCTTTTACGACCTGAAAAAAACGGCATCGCAGAACACTGAAGAACAAAACCTTGAAATCAACATCAAGTCATCGCGCCTGGGAAAAAAAGTGGTCAACCTCCACAACATCAGCAAAAGTTTCGATGATCTCAACCTGATTGATGATTTTTCCTACAAATTCACCCGTGGTGAAAAAATAGGGATTGTCGGGAAAAACGGAACAGGAAAATCAACCTTTCTGAACATCCTCACTGGTCAACTGCAACCCGACAACGGTTATGTAGAACCGGGTGAAACCCTGAAATTCGGGTATTACCGTCAGGAAGGAATGAACATCGACGAAAACAAACGCGTCCTGGAAGTGATCACCGATATTGCCGACCACATCGTACTTGGAAAAGACCACACCATGTCGGCAGCTCAGTTTCTGCGATATTTTCTTTTCCCAAACGAAATGCACAATGTGCTGGTTCAAAAACTCAGCGGCGGGGAAAAGAAAAGGCTTTACCTGATGACAGTTCTTATCAAAAACCCCAACTTCCTTATTCTGGACGAGCCAACCAACGATCTTGACATCCTGACCCTTAATATTCTTGAAGACTATCTGCAACAATTCGACGGATGTGTCATGGTTGTCTCGCACGACCGCTACTTTCTCGATAAAGTCACCGATCACCTCTTTATTTTTGAGGGCAACGGCATCATTAAAGACTTTCCCGGCAATTACACCGATTATTATTTTCAGAAGAAAACCCTGGAGAAAACCCGGCGGGACCAGGAAGCTTCACAACCTAAAGAAACAGGTAAAAAGAAAAAACCGCCAAGAAAAGCTCAAACCAACAAACTGACTTTTAAAGAAAAGAAGGAGATGGAAGAGCTGGAACAACGCATGGAATCTTTGCAAGCGGAAAAAGACTCTACCGAGAGCAAACTCAATTCCGGAGATCTTCCCTCTGACGAACTGATGCAAGCATCCGAAAGACTTGGAAGCATTATGGAAGAATTGGATCAATGTGAAATGCGATGGCTTGAACTCAGCGAAAAAGACGGAGCCTGAGCCCGAATTGCGGAAAGAATATCAGTAAAAACATCCACAACTTAATTTTTGAAAGCAACCTGGTGGATTTTTTTGCATTTTTATTGCATTAACCCGATGAAATATCTATTTTTGCACAGAAAGCGAAATAAAAACGCCAGAATATCATGTTACAGCATGCCTATTATTTTTTCTTTTTCTTTTTTTTCTTTTTTGGTTTCTCAACCAGAAGGGGCAGGCTCATGCATGATTAAAAAGGAGAAAGAATTTTAAAATATGCGTCCCGCCCCTTTAAGGCGGGATTTTTTTTATCTGTACCTGCACTATGAGTAAGAACGAAACAGTGAAAGTAGCCATTCAGGGAATCCGGGGAGCCAATCACGAAATTGCCGCCCGGGCCTATTTCAGCGATCAGGACGTGGAAGTGGTGCCATGTCATACTTTCGATGAAGTTTTTGATGTCATGAAAAATAATCCCGAAGTCATGGGCATCATGGCAATCGAGAATACGCTCGTGGGTAGTTTGCTAACAAACTATACCATGCTGCGCGAATCGGGTTTTACAGTTCATGGCGAACACAAGCTGCGAATTAAGCACCATCTAATGGCCCTGCCCGGCCAGACGATAGACGACATCCGGGAGGTTCACTCTCATCCCATGGCCCTGGCTCAGTGTGAGACTTTTTTCAAGGATTATCCGCACATCAAGCTCATCGAAAGTGAAGACACCGCTTTCAGTGCAAAAAAAATCACCGACGAGCAATTGAAAGGAATTGGTGCGATTGCGCCATCCCTGGCCGCCCGACTCTATAACCTGGATGTGATTGAACGAAGCATTGAGACCAACAAACACAATTATACCCGTTTTTTGATCATCGGCCAGGAAGACAAAGATAAAAAAGCGGAACTGCTGGAACAGGACCGCATCAATAAATCGTCACTGGTTTTCTCTCTTCCACACGAGGAAGGCAGTCTTTCAAAAGTCCTTACCATCCTGGCCTTTTACAAGATCAACCTCACCAAGATTCAATCTTTGCCTATCGTGGGTATAGAATGGGAATATTTGTTTTATATAGACGTCATTTACAACGATTATGAACGATATTTGCAATCGCTCGATGCCATTCGCCCCTTGTGCAGTAAACTTCGAATTCTTGGTGAATACGAAGCATGCACAACCACCCAGACCCCAAACGGTGAAGAGGCGAAAGCGGAAAGGGTTCAAAAAGCATTGACATCTATATAATGAGTGAAACATCTTTATCAAAAACCGTTTAAGCCCAAAACGTTATGATCAAACCGGCAAAACGCATCAGTCAGGTCGGAGAATACTATTTCTCGGTTAAGCTGAAAGAAATTGCCCGCATGAGAGAAGAGGGAAAGCCTGTCATCAATCTGGGCATCGGAAACCCCGACCAGCCGCCGGCACCTGAAGTACTCGAGACCCTCAAACAAGCTGCTGCACGCCCCGACACTCATGGTTATCAGGGCTACGTGGGCATTCCCGAGCTGCGTAAAGGATTTGCCGACTGGTACAGACACTCCTATCAGGTAGAGCTGGATCCGGATACCGAAATCCTGCCCCTCATGGGATCCAAAGAAGGGATTATGCACATCTCCATGGCTTTCCTCAATCCAGGCGATGAAGTTCTTGTCCCCAACCCGGGTTACCCAACCTACGCGGCTGTCACACAACTGGTGGAAGCCAAACAACGAACCTACAACCTGCTGGAAGAAAAAAACTGGCAACCCGACTTAAACGCACTCGAGCAGGAAGATCTGTCCAACGTCAAACTGATGTGGGTCAACTACCCCAACATGCCGACCGGAGCAAAAGCAGACCCTTCATTTTTCGAAGAACTTGTCAGCTTCGCAAAGCGCCACGACATATTGATTTGCAACGACAACCCCTACAGTTTTATATTAAACCAAAGGCCGCAAAGCCTTCTTGCTACACCCGGCGCCAAAGATGTGGCCGTTGAGCTTAACTCTCTCAGCAAATCCCACAACATGGCCGGATGGCGGGTAGGCATGGCAGCCTCGAATCCCGAATTCATCAAATTCATTCTCCGGATTAAAAGCAATATGGACTCAGGCATGTTCCGCCCTGTACAGGAAGCAGCAGCCAAAGCGCTCACACTCGAAAGAGAATGGTACGAAGACGTGAACCATGTTTACCGTCAGCGTAAAGAACTCGTACTGGAAATCCTGAAAACCCTGGATTGTACCTGGCAGGAAGACCAGACCGGGATGTTCATCTGGGCCCGTATTCCCGAAAAATATTCATCAGGAAAGGAGCTGTCAGACAAGATTCTTCACGAGTCCCATGTTTTCATCACGCCGGGCTTTATTTTCGGAAGTCAGGGCGACAAATACATCCGGATCTCCCTGTGCACCAGCGGAGAAAAATTGAAAGAATCACTGAATCGCATCAAAAACACAATAACTGATTAACCATGCATAACTTAAACATTCACCCCATCACGCTTCCCGGCCTCGAAATGAAACGCCCGATTGTCATCTCCGGTCCCTGCAGCGCTGAGACAGAAGAGCAAACCTTAGCCACTGCCAGGGAACTGGCAGCCCAGGGCGTCAAGATTTTTCGTGCCGGAATCTGGAAACCCCGCACACGCCCGGGCGCTTTCGAAGGCGTAGGAACCTTAGGGCTCCCCTGGCTCAAAAAAGTAAAAGAAGAGACCGGTATGTTTATCGGGATCGAAGTAGCCACGGCCCATCATGTACATGAAGCCGTAAAATTCGGGGTGGACCTTGTATGGATCGGTGCCCGCACATCAGCCAATCCTTTTGCTGTACAGGAAGTGGCCGATGCCATTACAGGCCTGGACATCCCTGTGCTGGTAAAAAACCCCGTGAATCCCGACCTAGAGCTCTGGATTGGTGCCATTGAACGCCTCAACCGGGCAGGCATCACCCAAATTGCTGCCATTCACCGTGGTTTCAGCTCGTACGATCAATCCGAATTCCGGAACCATCCCCAATGGCAAATCCCTATCGAATTGCGGCGCCGAATCCCGGAACTCCCGATTATCACAGACCCCAGCCATATCGGGGGCAACAGGGAACTCATTGCCGGCATCTCACAGGAGGCCATGGACCTGAACTTCGACGGCCTCATCATCGAAACTCACACCTGTCCCGAAAAGGCCTGGAGTGACGCCAAACAACAGATCACGCCTTTACGACTGAAAGAAATCCTGGACAACCTGGTACTCAGGCGGCCCAAAATCGGAGAAGACACACCCCGGGTGACCATCGATGAGCTGCGTAAAAAAATCGACCTGCTGGACGATCAATTGCTCGATCTTCTTAAAGAGAGAATGGGAATTTCCGAAGCCATCGGGAAATACAAATATGAAAACAACATTACCATTCTTCAGACCCGTCGTTATGATGAGGTCATGAAAAACAGACGCGATAGGGGAATCCAACGAGGACTGGACGAAGATTTCGTTACACGCCTGTTCGAATCTATCCACGAAGAATCCATTAACCGGCAAAGCCAAATTATGAACAAAGCTTTGTCCAACAAAGAGAAATAAAACCATTTTCTGATGAAGATATGTATTTTAGGCGCAGGGAAAATGGGAACATGGCTTACTGATGCCCTCTGCCTGCAACACCAGGTCGCCATTTATGATCCCGACATAGAACGCCTGCGCTTTGTTTTCAACACTGAACGATTGACCAAACCGGAAGAAATAGGCGAATTCAAGCCAGAACTGCTCATCAATGCAGCCAATCTGAAGTACACCATACCAGCTTTTGAGTCGGTTATGGATTACCTTCCGCACGATTGCATCATTTCCGACATTGCTTCCGTCAAAAGCGGACTGAAGGAATTTTACGAAAAAAGCGGTAAACGGTTCGTCTCCACCCACCCGATGTTTGGCCCGACTTTCGGAAATCTGAAAGAATTGAAGCAACATCATGCCATCATCATCAGCGAATCGGACCACATGGGCAAAACCTTTTTCAAGGATTTTTTGGGATCACTGGGACTGAACCTGCATGAATACAGCTTTGAAGAACATGACCAAACCATCGCCTACTCTCTTTCGGTCCCTTTTTCATCAACTCTGGTTTTTGCTGCCTGTATGAAAAAACAGGATGCCCCGGGAACCACCTTCCGTAAGCACCATGAAATTGCCAAAGGTCTGCTGTCGGAAGATGATTACCTCCTGACAGAAATACTGATGAACCCTTTCACCGTGGGGCAGGTGGAAAAGATCAGAAAGGAACTGAAACACTTGCTCGAACTGATCGAGAACAAAGATACCGAAGGATTGCAGGCTTTTCTCAAAAAAGTCCGGCAAAACATCAGGGAGTGAAGGTATGCAAAGCCCGGTGGGTTCAAAAAAAGTGCTGATTGGCATGAGCGGGGGTCTCGACAGTACGGTAACGGCCCTATTACTCCGAAACGCCGGATACGAGGTGGTAGGGGCAACACTTAAAACGTGGCATAAAAATCCCCAAATCCGGGATCATGTAATTGAAAAAGCAAAAAGAACGGCAGAAAATCTGGGCATCGAACACCACCACATAGACGTGGAACAAGCCTTCAAAAACAAGGTGGTCGATTATTTCTGTCACGAATATCTAGCCGGACGCACCCCAAACCCCTGCAATCGCTGCAATCCTCGCATCAAATGGCCAATGCTTCAGAAAAAGGCCGATGAACTGGGATGCCATCACATCGCCACAGGACATTATGTACGGAAAGTTTTTTCCAACAATAAATGGTACATTCAAAAAGGGGTTGATCCTCAAAAAGACCAGTCTTACTTCCTCTGGAATCTTGATCAAACGATCCTGAAAAGAGCCCTGTTTCCTCTTGGCGATAAAACGAAAGAAGAAGTTCGGGCATTAGCCATTGAGCTAGGTCTTATCGAAACAGCCCGGAAGCCCGAAAGCATGGGCGTTTGTTTTCTGGATGACAATGATTACCGCAATTTAATAAAACAATGGGCAGAAGAAAACCATGTCCATATCCAACCCGGTGAAATCATTGATGAAGAAGGGGCTGTTCTGGGTCAACATTCCGGTCTTGCCTATTTTACCATCGGCCAGAAGCGAGGACTTGGCCTTGCAAACAAAAACCTCGCCGTTGCCAGCATGGATGCACATTCCAATCGCATAACTGTCGCCAACGCCAAATCTTTAACCAGTCTTCACTTAACCCTTCGGGACTATCATTTAACCGACCCTTTAGAAAAAGACCAAAGCCGGGAAGTATCCATTCGCATACGCGGGATCGATACAGTGCCCTCCATTCCCGGGCAGATCCACATTGATGAACAAGGTTTGCAGGTTAAATTCTATAATAAAGCCCATGGCCTGACACCCGGCCAAAGCATCGTGTTTTACAAGGATGAATGCGTCATCGGTGGCGGCATTTTATGAGCAAAATCAGCCAGCACATTTTCCAGGATATAAAGCTCTGGCATCACTGCTTCTCTCCGGGAAAATGCCCGTCCAATGTAAGTTCCAGCACCCGTTTTGTTGATGAAGTGACTTTAAAACGGTCGTCGATGCGGTGACCAACAACCCAAACAATGTCATTGTCTCCCGAAAGCAACAACCAGGCCCGGTCCTTTTCGACCAGGGAAAATTTTTCATCCACAAAGTAATCACTTAATTTTTTGAACTGCTCCATTCCTAAAGGTCTGAACTGATCCCCGTTTTGCCAGTGACGTATCTTCAAGGGAAAATCCAGCAGGTCGGCATCCAGATGAATTTGATTAGAATCCCGGGAAATGCTGAAATTTTCATCACGATCAAAAACCCGGATCGTCATCCCGAAAGGTACTTCCAGATGGCTGTCACCATTCTGAAGATAAAATTCATCTCTCTCATTTTCTTTTAAAGGCACCAACACCAGGTTGTAACGATCACGAACAAGACGGTGTGTACTTGAAAAAAACTGCTTACCAGGAATACCTTCCAGGCTTTTAATAATTTCAGAAACAACCACAGAATTGAAATTGTAAGGGCGCAACAGCTCAAATAAAATGGATGTCCGCTGAGAATGTTCCCTGATCAATTTCACAGGAATAAGCATCATACCTCCCTCCTCAGCCACCATTTGTTCGCGGACGGCGGCAACCTCTTTTTCGAAAACCTGCCACACCTCTTCCAGGTTGCGAAAATTCTGCATCATGGTGTGAAAAAAAGAGGGATTCAACTCATTCATCACCGGAAGTATATTGTGCCGGATGTTGTTCCTGAAAAAAGCAGTATCGTTATTGGAGGAATCGGTTCTGAAGGGTATTTGGTTGATCTCACAATAAGATTCAATATCCGTCCGGCAAAAGGGCAGCAAAGGCCTGACAACATCACCGTTACAACACTTCATCCCTTTCAGACCGCGAAGCCCGGTTCCCCTTGCCAGGTTCAGAAAAAACGTTTCGATCATATCATCCCCATGATGCCCCGTTGCCAACCACGGCAGGCTGTTTTCCTGCATAATATGACGAAACCACTTGTATCGCAAATCTCTCGCCGCCATTTCAACAGACACTCCCTGACGGTCTGCTTCCGAAAAAGTATCAAAATGGGTTACATGCAGAGGGATATTGTTTTCAAGGCAAAAATCAAAAACAAAGCGTTCGTCGTCGTTGGCTTCTTCTCCTCTCAAATGAAAATTGCAATGTGCAGCATGGCAGACATATCCAAGTTTCAGGAGGATATGCAACAAGGCCATAGAATCGGCACCACCACTGAGAGCCACCAGCATGGGCTGTTCTTTTTCAACACCACAACTTTCAAGTACTTCTTCAACCTGCAACCGAACCATATTTGACCTTATTTTTGTTGAACACGCCACGCAAGGCATTCGCTTTCAAGAGACATTCGTCATACTCACTCGAAGCATCACAAGCATCTGTAATGGCACTTCCCACAGTATAAGAAAGATAGCCGGAGTGTTGATTGTATAAAAAACTGCGAATCACCACATTGAAATCAAAATCCATCTCGGGGGTAATATATCCCACCGAGCCGGAATAAAGCTCGCGTGCCATTCTTTCATAGCGGTCTATAAGCTTCATCGCACTAAATTTAGGAGCGCCGGTCATTGAACCCATGGGGAAACTGCTCCGAACAGGATCGAGCCAGCGGGCATCACTGTGCATCTGGGCCGAAATGGTGGTGATCATCTGATAAACTCCCGGATAAGAAAAAACACTGCACAGATCATCCACTTTGACTGTTCCGCGGGCGGCCATTCGAGACAGATCATTTCGCACCAGGTCAGCGATCATAATATTCTCGGCCCGCTCCTTGTCCGATTCTGCCAATCCCTTCATCACCTGCAAATCGTCAAAGCTCTCGGGATTCCTTCTTGCCGTCCCCTTCATGGGTTGAGAAATGATGCGTGCACCCCGCTTTCGAAGATACCTTTCGGGCGAAGCACCCATCAAAAATGAATCGTGATCGCGAACAAGAGCGCCAAATGGCATGGGGGCAAGTTCCAGCAACGAATCAAAAACAAACGAAGGATTCAGAGATACATTCTCGGCAAAAAAATCTATGCAGTAATTGATCTCGTATATATCGCCGCGACGAATATGGTTTTTCAGTTTTTCGACGGTATTCAGATAATATTCCCGGGTTACCCCTGCCTCAAATTCAATATCCGGCAATTCAGAGTCTGGATTTGTGCCTGCCTTCAAATTATCAAGAAAATTGTTGCAAGAGCGGGGTGTGTCATGACGGGTATCATAGCCCAGATGCCAGTTTTCCCCGGATTTTTTGATAAGATAACGCGGACGAAAAAAACGAAGTTTCTGAAAACCGATTGGCCCCCTGTTTTCGGTTGTGAGAGCCGATTCAAGTTCATTTTTCAGGTCATAGGAAAAATAACCCAACAGCCAATCATTTAAACGATTGGCAGCCGATTCCAACTCCCGGATATCATCAGTGAAAACATCCAAAGCATCAAAGCCGGCCATGAGATCAAATTCCTTATATTGATGGGCATGACCATTATAAAAAGGATACTTGTCAGTCAGAACAACAGCATGTTCAAAGTCATGGACCAACTGATAAAGTTTCTGCTCAAAAGCTCTGGCACTGCCGCCGATTGAAAAAGAAAACCACTTTCGCATGGTTGCAAATTTAACCGTAAAATTCTCTTATACAAAGTAATTCCATAACAGATAGCCCTTCCTTTTTTCTTCTCCGAATCTTCTTAATAATTTATATGAAATTTTTTACTGATGTCCGGTAAAACAAATAGAGATTGCTTCACTTCGTTCGCAATGACAGGGATTAAGTGGAATTTAAGGATGGGCAGGGGTCGGTTTTCGGCAAAGCCGAAAACCG
>JBNJDH010000025.1:0-16910 GCA_051744695.1 Bacteroidota bacterium
GAACTGATTTCTCTATAATGGTTGTTTCCCTTTTTTTACTGTATCTCCAAAAATAGAAATGGCTGGTGATTTTAGGGTCACTTTTCCTTCGGCAATATCGCTTATTGTGGTATAAATTGCTTCCTGATCGGGCAAGCTGGCATTGTAAACGATGCCAACAGGATAGTCGTCGGGAAAGCCCTTTTCCTGATGTTTTCTGGCTATTTCCCTCAGGTTTTTGGCTCCCATGTAATATACTGAAGTATCGGTTTCGGAGATACAGAAACTGTTTTTCCCATGTGCCGTTCCAAACGATACAGACGATGAGACCCCCCGATGGGTTAAGGGAATACCACTAAACGCAGCAGCGCCTACAGCTGAAGTAATTCCGGGAATAACCTCCACGGGAATGCCTTTTTCTTCCAGATAGCTTTTCTCCTCTCCTCCCCGGCCAAAAATAAAGGGATCGCCGCCTTTTAACCTCACCACCATATGCCCTTCCCGGGCAGCCTTAAACAATATTTCATTGATTTCGCTTTGTTCCTTACTGTGATTCCCCCTCCGTTTGCCCACATATTCTTTTTCACCAGGGTATTCATCTAAGGCTTCGGAAGCCAGCAGATCATCATAAAAAATTATGTCGGCCTGTTTTAATAATTTCTCTCCTTTTTTGGTGAGTAAATCCGGATTTCCCGGACCAAAACCAACAAGAAAAACCTTTCCTTTTAATTCTTTTTTTTGTTTTTCAAGCAGCTCGCGCTCTCTTAAAAATCGATTCAGTTCTTTCTTTACAGCCAGCGTTTTTTGGGGATTTCTGTTTTTCGAATTTATGCCGGCTATAATGCTCTCATTTTCTAAAATGACAGATGAAATAAAGTCTGAACAATCCGCGTTGTCTGTTCTGTTGCACAACACACCTGCTTTCTCTGAATCAGAGGAAATTTGTTGATTGACCTTTTTGGAATCAGTGCAGGCATAAACCAGGAATTGATCTTTGAGGTATTCCGGTTTGTATACATCGCTGATAAAGTTTAAGCCGTCCATTTGTTGCAATTCTACAATAAATTCAGGAGCAACCACGGTAACGTGCTTTGCATATGCCAGAATATTTTTGGCTTTCTGATACGCAACATTGCCACCACCAATGATCAGAATGTTTTTATTCTCCACATTCAATGAAATGGGTAAATAACTCATAAGCATTGTTTTGAATATAAATATTTATGGTTCTTACAAATTAGCGCTCGTCTTTATCGTGAGTTCGCTCTGTTGTAACCGGTTGATTCACATATTTTCTTTGGCTTCGCGCAATTTGTTTTCGGTTTCAAGCATATTGTAAAATGTCTTCATGTCTGACGGCAACTCTGAAGGTTCAATTTCCGGATTTAAAGCATAACTGGCTTCAACGATAAAAGGCAGATTTAAACCCGTTTTTTCAACCACATCTTTACTGCTAAAAACATCTTTGGATGAGCCGCACAAAAGTATTTTGCCGTTATATAAAACAATTACATGATCGGCCCACGAATAGGCCTGATTGACGTCATGTGTAGAGATGATAATGGTTTTCCCTTCCTGATGAAGACGATCCAGATAATCGAACATGTTTTTTTCATACCAGGGATCCAGGCCTGAAGCGGGCTCGTCAGACACGATTACTTCCGGTGCCATGGCTAAAACGGCAGCCATGCATACTCTTTTCTTTTGGCCCGTGCTTAATTCATGTGTGGGTTTTTCGGACAAATCATTCAGGGAGAATGTTTCAAGCGTCTCTTCCACCCTGGCTCTCACCCAATTCTCATCTTTAGAAATATTGTTTAGCCCAAAAGAAATTTCCTCGTATACCGTTGGAGCGATCAATTGATTGTCCGAATCGCTGAATATCAGACCTATTTTAGAGCGCAATTTTCTTAAATGGCTTTTCTTGTAGCCATATTTCACTGATTCAAAGCTTAGATATCCTTTGGTGGGTCGGATTATACCATTTAGCAAGAGCATCAGCGTAGATTTTCCGGCTCCGTTTCCACCAATTAATGCAATTTTTTTCCCTTTCGGAATTACCAGGTTTACCGAATCCAGGGCCAATGTGCCGGAAGCATATCGGTAGCTGACGTTATGCAATTCTATAATACTGTCAGCCATAATTCTCAAATATTAAATATAACCCGGTTAAGAAAACAGAAAGAAGCAGTGGAGCCATAATCTGAGTCTTATAGAAGCCCCTTTTGGGATTTACAAAATAAAAATGGCCATCACCAAGCCTTGAGTTTATTGCGATCTCCAGTTGTGAGGTTTGAATAAGGGCTTTTCTGAAAACAGCTGAAAGTAAAAGGGAGAAAGCATAGATTCTATTTTGTCGATTCGAATAAGCCAGCCTGCAATTTTGTGCTATAAGCATGGTTTTACCAATTGACCAAAGGTTATGGATAAATTTATAGCTCAAGCCAAACAGCTCCACCAACAGGTTGGGGAATTTGCTTTTGTACATTGCTTCAGAAATCTCGGATATGGTATGGGTCAATAAATAAAAATAGATGAGACTTAAAACCGCCAATCCCCTGAAAAATATGTCCCGGGCCACCAAGGCATTGGCCTTATCTATTCCTAAATCGGCAATATTCAGGGATATAAACGGATCGGTGCTTCCAAATGATACGGCAATGGTGATGCAACCGGTAAGTATAAAAAACAACGGGAATTTATACATTTTAAAAATCCGGCTTAATTTGATTTTTGAAACAAACCGGCTCATCAGAAAAAAAACAACAAAAACGCTGAAATTGAAAAGATGCGAACCGCCCGCAATCACCAGTAAAAATGGCATTAGCACATAAAAGGCCCTGATTTTCAGAGGAACTTTCGCCAGCCTGTGTTGGTAATTATATATATCCTGGATGATCATTTTCCATTATGCGTTAATCCCAAAAATCCGGGAAGTCAAATTTTGGTTGTATTTGTTGGTTTTTAAATTCTATCCCGGGGGTTTTCCTGTTTCATTAAACTATGTTCTCCTTTGCCTTTTTTTCAAAACATAAAAAACAATTACCCCTATGCCTATTGCAGCCTGCAGTGCAAATAGAATTACCTCATTCTGTTCGGTGGTAAAATCAAAAATGGTTTCCACCCATGGTTCATAGTCAGGGGCGATTTCGTTAATTGTATCAACCGATTGATCATCGGTGCCTGTAAAATCCGAAAAACTCCTTGAAATAACGATCTGGGCCAGAATAAAAACCAATCCCGAAATCACAATACCCGTATTTACCCATCTGCTTTTATTCATGCAGCTCCGGATTAAAAGATGCCAATTCTTCCCTGCTGTATTTGACTATGAGCTGAAAAGCAAATATGGTAATCACCCCCTCAATAATGGCCAGAGGCAATTGAGTGAAAGAAAAGACAGACAAGAATTTGATTAAATTCTCCGTCAGGCCTGATGCTTCTGTTTGAAATGCCAAAGCCAGCTGAAAAGAAGTACCTGTATAAATGACAAGATTTGAAAAGAAAGTCGCCAGAAAAACCCCCACCCACTGGGGTAATTTCAGTTTGGTAGAAATATTATAAACCCCGACGGCCACAAATGGTCCCATGACAGCCATGGAAACGGCATTGGCCCCCAGCGTCGTTATTCCCCCGTGGGCCAACAACAAAGCCTGGAACATGAGAACGATTAACCCCACGACCGACATGGAAGAAGCTCCAAAAAGGATGGCCCCCAAAGCCACACCGGTTAAATGAGAGCTGCTTCCACCAACAGAGGGCAATTTCAGCGACGACAGTACAAAAACAAAAGCCGCCACCACGGCGAATAAGAGCTTGGTCGTGGAATTTTCTCCAACTTTCTTTTTTATCTCCTTCAGCCCCCGAAATAAAAACGGTATAAACAGAAGTGTCCAGAAGATGCACCATTTTACGGGCAAGAAACCTTCTGCAATGTGCATTGAAAACCCTGATGCAGGTATAATAGCAAACATTAGCGGAAGAATAATGCGCTTGCTCATTAGGATGCTGTTTCCCGGATTTTCTTAAGAATCAGATCTGCCATCATGGGATCTTTACCGATGGGCGAACCAAAAGAAATGTCCAAATCGGGATATTTTGTTTCAAGACCGGCAATGATAGCAGGAATGTCTTTTTTAATGTGGTTACCATTGAACAAAAAATATGGAACAATTAACAACTGTTTTTGTCCTTTGGTGTGAAGTTCAGAAACCAATTTTTCCAAAGAGGGTTCGGCGAATTCCATATGGGCACCATATACATTTTCAATGCCCGATTTGTCACGGATGGTTTCAACCATATAATTAAAATCATCGATGGCATCCGCTGATTTACTGCCATGACCTAAAAGAATGACTGACCTTTTTTGCATTATTTTGATATTTAATTGAAAAATGAAACAAAAAATGCTGACTGTCAGGAAAAATCAATAAAAGTAAATGAAGATGAAAAGGTAAGTTTCATTTGCCTTTATTCCCGAAAGCATCTAATTGATTAATTGTTGTGGCAGGTCTTCCGGCTTTTCCGATTTTCAAAACCTTCCCATCCGTCGGAGTGACGTCCAGTGGTTGTCTAGTTTGAAAATGCAAATCGACAAATTATCGATTCGGAATTCACGGCTGCGGGTACAGCTCCCGATTTTAACGAGATTCCCATATTAAGGATTTTCCTAACCCGGATTATTCAAAATTAATCCCTGTCTCCGACAGCGACTAAGATTCAGTAAAAACTTTTTTTTAAAAGTTTAACTTCATCTAAGTCGGGGATAACCTGAACTTTATTCATAAGGGAAATAATTAATGAATCGTTCAGGCTAAAAGGAAAATTCCACCCAACAATAAAAAAATTCCGGCAATTACTTGCCGAAATTTTAAAGTGCCCAGGACAGGATTTGAACCTGCACGGCCAGTGAAGGCCACTAGCCCCTCAAGCTAGCGTGTCTACCGATTCCACCACCTGGGCGTTATCATTTGAATTTAAAGAGAGCGGAAAACGGGATTCGAACCCGCGACCCCGACCTTGGCAAGGTCGTGCTCTACCGCTGAGCTATTTCCGCAAAATTGTGTTGTCTTTAATTTAACCGCACCGAACGTCATCAGCGCTATAGCGAGTGCAAAGGTATAAATTTTTTGTTTCTGAAAAACTTTTTCCTCCAAAAATATACATCTTCAAAACCGTTCCAAACATAAAAAACTCATACACTGACAAAAAAATTTTGAAGAAATAACCAATACTAAGCGGAAATCACGCTGCATCCTGATGTTCAATGTCATTGGCAGGGAAGTGAAGCAATCTCTATTTGTTCTACCGGCCACCAGTGCACGGAAATATAAAATTTGCCCCGGTTTGACGTGCGAAGAGATAAAAAATTGTTATTTTTCCGTTTTTAAAACAGCAACAGATCGTCAGGTATTTTGATGAAACCTGATGTGAGATTACCATTTTCAACATATTAAAACAACCAACCATGGCTGGCATATTGGGAAAACTATTTGGCAGTAAATTTCCGGACACACGGAAATATGAGGCAGCACAAAACCAACTTAGAGCTGATTATGCCCGGTTTCAGGAAATCGGGGAATCATCATTATATAAACGATATAAAGAACTGAATGCCCTGGTTCATTCCGGTGATTTCAAAAAAAGAGTAGAAGACCTGAAGAACAAAAAATTCAAAGATACCAGGGAATATCAGCAGCTTCAGCGTTACAAACAATTGAAAAAAGATCCGGATATTAAAACCTACCTCAAATTATACCACTCCGGAAAAATTAACGAAATCAGGAAGTCACTGAATTCCGAAGAATTTAAAAGGTTCAGGGAACTGGAAAAATACATCAATACACCCGAGTTTTTAAAGGCTAAAGCTGGCCCGGATTTTAAAAAGACAGAAGCTTTTCAGTCATATAAGGAATACAAAAATCTCAGGAAAAAGAAGTGGATAAAATGGGCCGCAAAAATGGAGAAATCTTCCCAATATCAAACCTTTGTCCGGATGGAGGGAAGTGACCGGCTCAATGAATTCTTTGAACTTCAGGGAATTATCGAATCTCAGGAATTTAAAGAATTCAAGGCGCACATGGAAGATCGCCATAAATTTGATAAATCGGAAGAAGCGACCTTATTGAAAGAATTTTCGGAACTGAAAAAACACAAAGATATTGTCTGGTATCTTCAAAAAGAAGAAGAAAAACCTTTCGAAGAACTTAAAAAATGGACATTAACCTTTGAAGATGATTTTGACCAGGCACATCTGGATTCCAGCAAATGGATGACGGGGTATTACTGGGGGAAAGCTCTGATGAATGATCACTACTCTCTGGAAGGAGAAAAGCAATTGTTCAGGGACAAGAATGTGGAGCTCAGGGACTCATGCCTAAGAATCACCACACAAAAAGAGGCCGTAAAAGGCAAAGTATGGAACCCTACCTGGGGGTTTCGGGAAAAAAGTTTTGATTATACTTCCGGGCTTGTTAGTAGCGGGCAGAGTTTCCGTCAACAATACGGTTACTTTGAGGCGAAAGTGCGATTCAACAAGGCTTTCCCGGTGATGAACGCTTTTTGGATGGTAGGCGAACGAATCACTCCGCACATTGATGTTTTCAAGTCGATGTATCCCGGAGGACGGCTTCTTGAAGCAGGGCTAATCACCAATGTCCCCGAAAAAGGATTGTCTCCATTCGCAGGAAGAATCACGGGCGCCCACTTCACCAAAGATTTTTTCATTTATTCCCTTGATTGGACCAAAGAGAGTTTAATATGGAAAATCAATGGTGTGGAAGTTTTCAGGGTGACACAGAACATTCCTCAGCAACCCATGTATATGACTTTTTGCACGACTCTTCCCGAAGAACCTGATGAGCGTATGCTCCCGGCTGTTATGGAAATTAGCTGGGTGCGTTGTTACCAGCGCAATTGACCCGATAAAACCGATGCATCATCGTAATAATCACGCTGCCCCTTTTCAACAGTTTTTTCACCGGCAGAGAAATTTTCAAAAATCAGGTCGTAAAGGGTCTCGGATGGCTTTTCCTTTGCATCAGAACCGGACTGGCTGTTGAGCTTCATCTGAATGCGACTGACGGCCATTTTTTCGCCGGCTACCGGCGTGTATTCGGTTTCCACGGTATATCGGATGCCTTTCATGTTTTCGCTGATCATTTCATCAGTTGCCATAAAAGAACGACCGTGGCGCAACCATCCACCTGATTGATAGGAAACAACACTTTCAAGAATGCTCATGTCATTTTGGACCAGGTGCACCTCTCCCTTCATTTCTTCAATGCGGGTGTCACCTGAATAAGCATATTGAGGTGATGTACATTCAAAGCCAATGACAATAATGTGCTTCCCCTCCTCCACATATTTTTCCTTTTCAAAAACCCGGAATTTGTCGAGAAACACTGTGTCGAGCACATTTCCGGGATTCCGGAGCATGTCAAATCCAAGCAATTCTTCAACCCGTATCAATCCATCAGCAAAGGGAGATTGCTCATAATTGCGCTCTCCTTCTGTGATTTTGTAGTTCCGGCTGACAAAAGCATCTTCGCGAGTCCGCTCTGAATAACCGGAACTATCCGTGTAATCGAGCTGCAGAATTTTAGTCCGGTCTCCCCTTTTTTCCCGGTATCTCACATCCGCACTATATGCATCGGTGATGTAGTTCCGGTGTCTCTGGCGTATAGCCATTTTCAGCATGCCGTACAATACCCGGGAAGGCGCATTCACACTTACTTCATTAATGTTGTAAATCACCGGCACCATTTCAAAGGTCAGTTCTTTCTCTTCAAGCAACTTTCTGATTTCAAATTCTTTGCTCTGATATCCCACTGCGGAGACCCGTATTTTTTTATCGAGCAGATCTTCAGGAATTTTCAATTCAAAGAATCCCGCCTCGTCGGAGGCTTTTCCGGTAAAAGAATCAATGACACCGATGTTGGCAAACTCAACAGGTTCCCCGTTTGATGCATCTACAACCTGA
Organism: Bacteroidota bacterium; assembly: GCA_051744695.1. GTDB lineage: Bacteria > Bacteroidota > Bacteroidia > Bacteroidales > Marinilabiliaceae > Marinilabilia. The sequence goes on from JBNJDH010000025.1 coordinate 7,961, forward strand.
CCTTTGATCTCCTGCTGGGCAACAAGCGATGAAGCAGCAACAAAAAACAGGAGAATTGATATGAAGTATTTTTTCAAGTGCATTCTTTTCTTAATTTTGATAAGAGCATTTTTGCACCTTAAATGTAAGAAATGCCTGCTAAAACTGAAACTATTTTGCTATGAAACGATTAGTTTGGATATGGATTCTTCTACCTCTCTTTCTCTCGGGCTGTGTGGTATCCAAAAAGAAATATGAAGCCATGGTCGATAAACGCGACCATCTGGAACAACAGCTTTCGGATTCACGGGAAGAAAATAAAAACCTGAGGAATGAACTCGAAAAAGCCCTTTCTGATTTCGAGTCCATGAAATACGAATTGCACAAAAGCAATGCACTCAAATCAGATACCGTGATGGCATTAATGGAAGAAGCCGAGACGCTGAAAAATGAAACCGAAAGCCTTCAGGATGAACTCGTCCGGACCCGGCGCAAATTTGAGTCACAGCAAGCCACGAGCACTGAACGTGAAAATGAACTTGAAAAGTTGAATTCCAGGGTCAACGAACTGATCACCGATACGGCAAGTTTAAATCATGCCCTGGAAATGAGTCGGGAGAGACAGGAAAGAACGCGGGAAGAACTTAACCAATTGCGTGACAAATACAACGACCTCTCGGCGGAGCAATCTCTCAAGGAGGACGACCTTGCCAAGGCCCGTGAAAAAATCTCAACCCTTGAAGATCAACTTGTCGAAAAAGAACAGACCATCAGCAACATCTCGGAAGCCTTTGTTGAACTGCGTAAACAATTGCTGTCGGCCCGCTCGGAAGGCAAACCGATTGATCCCAATGAGAACAAAAACATTGACCGTATCGCACGCCTGCTGGGGCATTATTGAAAATACATAAGACTGAGCACTGTTACGGTTACAATCATGTACATGATTGTTAAGGGCATCCCGATCTTAAAGAAATCTTTGAAGTTGTAATTTCCCGGTCCGTAAACCATAAGGTTGGTCTGATAACCTATGGGTGTAATGAAGTTGGCGGCAGCTGCAAACGAAACCACCAAAGCAAACGGCTCGGGAGGAAGCCCGAGTGTATTGGCCGCCGTAAGAGAAATGGGAAAAATAATGGCAACTGCTGCCTTATTGGTGATATAAGCTGCCAAAACATTGGTTATTCCGAATATCGCCAACAACAACACCACTCTGCCAAAGGGCAAAAACACCTTAATGATAAGATCAGCGATCATGTCTGCCACCCCTGTTTTACTCATGGCGGTGCCCAGTGCCAGCGAAAGAGCAATAATAACTGCCAGGTTGTAATCGATGCTTTTGGGAAGATCTTTGGGAGAGACCACTTTAAGGGCTGAAACCCCCACCAGAACCACTAATAATCCCATGAAAAGCGGCACCAGTTTGACTGCTGCCAGCAGAATGGCCAGCAATGTGCCGCCCAGCAGGGTATACACTTTGTATTTTTCCGTTCGGTTAAATTCACGTACTCTGGAGATGATGTAGAAATCCTGTTCACTTTGGGCCCGACTAATAAAAGCCTCTCCCACCAGGAGCATCAATACGTCTCCGGCTTTCAGCTTTACATCATCCATCTTGCCCTTGACGCGCTCTCCGTTTCGGTGAAGCGCCAGCAAAGCAGCATCATAACGCCCCCTGAAGTTGATCTCTTTCACTGTTTTTGTAACCAGTGTGGAGTTGTGAGAAACCACAACCTCAATGACCTGGGTCTTTTTCAGTTTGGTCATCATCCCGACTGTCGGAAGCGTGAGGCCCCAGTTTTCGGAAAGCAGGCGGAGTACATTTTTATTTTCGCCGGCGAACCGCAACAAGTCTCCTTTTTGTAATTGAAACTGGTCAGAAAACAATTGAAACACCCGGTCACCACGAATGATTTCAACAAGCACCAGACCATCAATCTGAGTGAGCTCAGTCTCTCCGAGCGTTTTTCCGATAAGTGGACTACCCGTGCGTATTTCTCCTTCCACCAAAAATTTTCTGTCCCCGCCATTGGAGTACTCTTCCATCACGCTTTTGCGATCGGGTAACATGCGGTAAGAGTAAAAGTATAAGTACAACATCCCGATGATCAGCATGGGAAACCCAACCCAGAAAAAATCAAACATCTCGAGGGGTTCCATATCGGGAAATATCTTCTGGTCGACGACCATGCCGTTAACAATCAAATTGGTGGATGTACCAATCAGGGTAATACACCCGCCCAATATAGCGGCATAAGAAAGGGGTATCAACAATTTGGAGGGCGCAATCCCGTGACGATGACTCCATTGGTGAATATAAGGCATCATAACAGCCACCAACGGCGTGTTATTCAAAAAGGCAGAAAACCCACCCATCCAGACCATCATCCGGGCGAGAAACCCCTTGTATTTCATGGAACGCGGGAAGGCTTTTTCAAAAATGGCCTCAATTACGGAGGTTTGCCGAATGGTATCCCCCAATAACAGCAACATGATAATGACGGCTATCTGCTCATTGGCAAAACCTGCAAGAATTTCGGATGGAGTAAGAATACCAAAAATACCCAGTACCAGCACAGCCACAAAAAAGGTAAATGCAGCCCCCATCAATTCCCTGTAAAGGGAGATAAGGATGAACACAAGTACCAGGAAAACAAGGATTATATCAAATGTGGGGACATCCATACGGTTCTCGTTCGCTTAGCCGGTTTTGACTCTTTATTTTCAGGCGAAAGATAAAATTAATTTCGGAGAATTTAACATTTTGACTTTTTCAATTCTTTTCCTTTCAACATGGGACAAAACAGGACAACGGCCTGAAAGCAATGGCATGGAACAACGCCCTATACTTTTGAGGTTGTCTCATTGAAGATATAACAAAGTCGCATATTCCCCCAAGTTAAAGGATTGCATTTTCCCTGCCGGAGCTTTCACGACAAGTAAAGAATGACTATTTTTGAAAGGAACCGAATTTTGAAAAAATCCATTATGCCGGATACAAGTTTTAAAAATACCATCATGCAAGAAAAAACCGAAGCTTTTGGCAGACTTCTCGAGGTCATGGATGAACTCAGAGAGAAATGTCCATGGGACCGCAAACAAACCAACGAATCCCTCCGGACCCTGACCATCGAAGAAACGTATGAACTGGCCGAGGCCATTCTTTCCGGTTCTGATGAATCCATCCGAAAGGAATTGGGAGATTTGTTGCTGCACATCGTTTTTTATGCCAAACTCGGAGAAGAGAAACAGGCTTTTTCCATTAAAGACGTTATAGACTCCCTTATAGAGAAATTGATCTATCGCCACCCCCACATTTTTGGAGACACCACGGTCAGTGACGCAGGAGAAGTTGAACGGAACTGGGAAAAGCTCAAAACCAAAGAAAAAGACGGCAATAAGTCTGTTCTGGGAGGTGTGCCCGATGCCCTGCCTGCCATGGTGAAAGCCAACCGCATTCAGGACAAAGCACGCGGCATGGGATTCGACTGGGAACACCGTGAGCAGGTTTGGGAAAAGGTACAGGAAGAATTATCCGAGCTGAAAACAGAAATGGTCAACAATGATCAGGAAACCATGGAAGATGAATTTGGCGATCTCTTTTTCTCATTGATCAATGCAGCCCGGCTTTATGGCATCAATCCCGAAAATGCCCTGGAGCGGACCAATCAGAAATTCATCCATCGATTCAATTACCTGGAGAAACAAACCATTCATCAGGGCCGTGACTTGAAAAACATGAGCCTCGAAGAGATGGATCAACTATGGGAAGAAGCCAAATCAGGTAACGGGAAAGATGAGTAGAGCCCTGTTATTTATCATTTGATGCCAACGTAAGGTTAGATCAGCAAAATGGCAGACAGAAAGTTTGAATGCAATTTATTAATCAGCATATACTATTGTCCAAAGAATTAATTTAAATAGTAGTAGATTGCTTCACTTCGTTCGCAATGACCTTGATCATCAGGAGGCAGAGTGATGCAATCTACTACAAGTTCTTGAAAAAGTTTACCGGACTATTAAATTTGTATATCTATTAACCAAACCATTATGCCGTCAGTCAACAACACCAATTCCGCCCGTCGATTCGGCACAGCCCCTGTTTTTATTACGGCCATATCCACCATTCTGGGAGCCATCCTGTTCCTGCGTTTTGGTTATGCCGTAGGGACCATCGGGTTTATGGGCAGTTTGCTGCTGATCATCCTGGGGCACCTGATCACGGTGCCTACAGCCCTGGCCATATCTGAATTATCGACCAACACCCGGGTTGAAGGCGGAGGCGAATATTTCATCATTTCACGGTCGTTTGGCCTCAACATCGGCGCCACCATCGGCATTGCGCTTTTTTTGTCGCAGGCCATCAGCATAGCTTTCTATATCATCGCGTTCACGGAAACATTTCAGATGTTCTTCGAATGGGTGAGCAGTCAATATGGCATGAAACTGCCCCGGCAGGTCATCAGCATACCGGTATTGCTCATCCTGGCAGTTTTGATCCTGCGAAAAGGGGCCAACCTTGGTGTGGGTATGTTATATGGGGTGGCCGGCATCCTGTTTTTATCTCTGTTGTTGTTCTTTTTGGGAAGCGGAGAGCCGGAAGTAACTGCCGGCAATCATTTCAGCAGCAACTTCGGTTTTTCCAACCGGGATGCATTTTTCACTGTTTTTGCCATCTGTTTTCCCGCTTTTACCGGCATGACCGCGGGCGTGGGCTTAAGTGGAGATTTGAAACAACCCGGTAAATCCCTGCCTTTAGGAACCATGGGAGCCACCATTGCAGGGATGTTGGTTTACATCCTGGTGGTGTGGAAAATGGCTGCCTCGGCCTCCACCGAAACGCTTCTGACCAACCAGTTGGTGATGACACAAATTGCCATTGGCGGAAGCATCTTTGTGTTGTTAGGGCTCGCTGCATCCACCATTTCTTCGGCCCTTGGATCGGTTTTGGTGGCCCCGCGCACCCTCCAGGCGCTGGCCGGTGATAAAAGTTTTCCCTTTCAGCGCATCAACACGATTCTGTCCAGGGGAAAAGGAAAAACCAACGAACCCGCGAACGCCTCACTCGTGGCGTTCGTTATTGCCTTCATTTTTGTAGCCCTGGGCAACGTGGATGCCGTGGCAGAGATCATCTCCATGTTCTTTCTCATCACCTACGGCTCCCTGTGTCTGATCAGTTTTCTCAACCATTTTGGCTCCTCGCCGGCCTACAGGCCCCGTTTTCGTTCGAAATGGTACTTCTCCCTCATTGGCTTTGTGCTTTCGGTGTGGGTCATGTTCATGATTAATGCCGTTTATACGGTTGTGGCCTATTTGGTTATTATCGCCGTTTACCTGGTAATAGAGCATTACAACAAAGACCGGAAAGGACTGGTTAATCTGTTTAAAGGCGTGTTGTTTCAGCTCAACCGCAAATTGCAGGTTTATATGCAGAAGAACCAGGGCAACCAGGAAGCAGAAGAGTGGCGCCCTGCGGCGGTTTGCATTTCATCCCGTTCTTTTGAGCGGGAAAAGGTGTTTGATTTGATGAACTGGATCGCCTACCGTCATGGCTTCGGTACTTATTTCCACTTTATCGAGGATTATTTCAGCCGCCAAAGCTATCAGGCCTCACGTGATATTTTGCGCCACCTGATTGATGTACAGAAAGAAGAAGAGAGCACCTTGTACATCGACACCATGATCTCCCCCTCCTATACATCAGCCATAGCTCAGATCATTCAGGCTCCCAGCATTTCGGGGATGGAAAACAACATGGTGGTTTTTGAATACGACAAAGAGCAGCCCGAAGAACTGGAGCGCATCATATCGAACATCAGTCTCGCCAAAGCTGGCGAATATGACGTATGTGTTTACGGCATGAGCAAGGCAGCCACAAAATTCCGGAACGGCATCCATGTGTGGATCAGACCGGTGGATCACCTTAATGCCAACCTGATGATCCTGCTGGGATACATCATCCTTGCACACCCCGACTGGAGCCGGAGCGAAATAAAAATATTCAGCATTTGTGCGCCCGAGCAGGTCCGGCAAACCCGTGAAGAACTCAAAAACCTGGTAGAAGAGGGCCGCCTCCCCATCACCCTTTCCAATATCGAGATTGTCCCGGCCTCTGGCAATCAAGCTGTTTATGAAATTATAAAAGAGAAATCGGCAAAAGCGGGCCTGACCATCATCGGGTTTCGTGAAGAACACATCAAACGGCGCGGGCCGGAATATTTCACCGATTTCTCGCAAATGGAAGATGTCTTGTTTGTAAATGCCAGCAGGGCGAAAGAGATTGTGGAAAAAGGATAAAGGATGACTTGAACCCAACAACCTGACATTCCATCATAAATGTATTTGAGTGAAATTCAGCATGCAGTACCCGTGTAATGAGGTTTCGCTCGGAGCGAAAGTTCATTGCACGGGTGTTTTCTGGTTTCGCTGTGAGCGAAAGTTCAATGCACGGGTGCAATAGGGTTTCGCTTGGGGCGACGGGGCAATGCACTGGTGCAATGAGGTTTCGCAAATAGCGACAGGCCGTGGCACGGCTGAAGTGGACTTTCGCTCGGAGCGACAAGGCGATGCAAGTCTGTTTCCTGGTTTCGCCCGAAGCGATAGATTAAAGCGAGTCTGTTTTTCTTTTTCGCTTCGAGTAACGGGATAATGCACGAGTGCAATAAGGTTTTGCGAATCGCGACGGTTGGTTGCACGGCTGGAATGGGCTTTTGCATTGCGCGATGAAGCGATGCAGGGCTGTTTTCCCGGTTTCCTTGTTGCAAAAGTTTAAGACACCACTGTTTTGGAGTTTCGCTCGAAGAGATGGGATAATGCACGAGTGCAATAAGGTTTCGCAAAAACTGACGGGCGGATAAGATTCGAAAATTGTTTTACCAAAATTATTTCTGATGATGTTCAAACCCAATAGGGACAGACATCCCATGGCATGTCCCTATTGGGTTGAAACCCCCTATCCCAGGGTCGCCACCATCACAGCTTTGATGGTGTGCATACGGTTTTCGGCCTGGTCGAAAACAATGGAGGCCGGCGATTCAAATACTTCCTCGGTGACTTCCAGTCCGTCGAGGCCAAATTGATTGTAGATCTCTTCGCCCACCCTGGTTTCACGGTTGTGGAAGGCCGGCAGGCAGTGCAGAAATTTGCACGAAGGATTGCCGGTGAGTTCCATGGTTTGGGCATTCACCTGATAGGGTTTCAGGAGTTCTATGCGTTCTTTCCAGACCTCTTCTGCTTCCCCCATTGATACCCAAACATCGGTGTAGAGGAAATCGCACCCGGCCACGCCGGTGTTTACATCCTCGGTGATGGTGATGACGGCCCCTGTTTGTTCGGCCAGCTTATGGCACCGGTCCACCAGAATTTTGTCGGGTTGCAGGCCGGCAGGCGCTACTATACGCACATCCATTCCCATCAGGGCGCCACCTGCCAGCAGGGATCGGGCCATATTGTTGCGGGCATCGCCCAGATAGGCGAAGGAGATTTGCTGAAGGGGAACGTGACTGTGCTCTTTCATGGTGAGGAAATCGGCCAGCACCTGGGTGGGATGAAACTCATCGGTAAGCCCGTTCCAGACAGGCACTCCGGCATGGACGGCCAGCTCCTCGACGATTTGCTGACCGAAACCGCGGTATTCAATGCCATCGTACATTCGGCCCAGCACCCGGGCTGTATCTTTCATGGTTTCTTTGTGGCCGATTTGCGACCCAGTGGGCCCCAGATAGGTCACATGAGCGCCCTGATCATGAGCAGCCACCTCGAATGCGCAACGGGTACGCGTGGATGTTTTCTCAAAAATCAGGGCAATGTTTTTGGCTGTCAGGCGCGGGGTTTCCGTACCGGTGTATTTGGCGCTTTTGAGTCCGGTGGAAAGGTCCAGTAAAAAGTGAATCTCCTGCGGGGTAAAATCAAGCAGTTTGAGGAAACTTCTGTTTTTGAGATTGAATGCCATGGCTTTGTTGGTTTATTGAGAAATTAAAATTACGGTTTGCTATTACAATAGATCGTTAGATTATTAGATGTAAGATTTAAGAAAACTCGTATAACACTGATATACCGTGATTTAACCTAAGAAACGCCGGGGTTTTAAACAATTGAATTACAAGGTATTACAAAAATCATAACGGACTATTGCTATTATATTCTGATTTTTAAAAGTTGTCGATTCCATCAAGGGAATTTCACCTCACGTTGCTGAATCCCCGGACATGCCCTGTTTTCACTCCCCCTACTCATCATATTTGTGCAAGTCACGCTCATCATACGCCATGGTAATCTTGGTGCCATACGATTTGTCCTCCAGTTTGCGCGATTCGGTGATGATGCTCTGGGTGCCTCCTTTTTCGATGAAGGAAAGCGCCGCACGAATTTTCGGGGCCATGCTGCCTTCCCCAAAGGTGCCCTTCTGAAGGTGCTTCAGGGTATCGGTGTAATTCAGAAACTCCAGTTTTCTCTCGTTGGGAGTGCCATAATCGGCATAAACAAAGGGTACATCGGTGAGCACATAGAACTCGTCCGCCTCGATCTGGGAGGCCAGCATAGAGGAAGCCAGGTCTTTGTCCACCACGGCCTCTGATGCGCGCAACTGCCCTTCTTCATCGGTATAAACCGGGATGCCACCACCGCCTGCGGCAATGATGATGGTGCCGGCGCGGGCATTGCCACCCACCACGTCACCATTCAAAACCGACTTAGGTTCCGGTGAGGCAACCACCCTTCTGAAACCACTCCGGCTCTTTTTTTCTTCTTTAAAAACCCATCCTTTTTCGCGGGCCAGGCGCTCCGACTCTTCACTGCTCATAAGTTTGCCGATGCGTTTGGTGGGAGTCTGAAAAGCAGGATCTTCCGGGTCGACCTCTGTCAGGGTCATCAGGGTCAACACATTCCGGTTAAGACCATGTTTTCGAAGGACATTGATCAGACTCCGCTCAATCATATACCCGATGCCTCCCTGGCTATCGGCCACGCATAT
>JBNJDH010000026.1:0-16468 GCA_051744695.1 Bacteroidota bacterium
ATGATCAAGTGCCTTGCGAATGACCGTCGGTATCAGTGACCAAAATGGGGTTGATCAAATACGTGATGGCCCTGATGAATGGCGCTCGTCTGGGTATTGGCGCCCAGTCAGTGGGAATTAGTGAAGCAGCTTACCGGGAAGCTCTTGCTTATGCCGAAGAGCGCGAGCAGTTTGGAAAACCCATTATTCAGTTTCCGGCAGTTTATGAAATGCTGGCCACCATGAAAGCCAAGCTCGATGCTTCACGGACCCTGCTTTACGAAACCAGCCGGTATGTTGATGTTTACAAAGCTTATATGCATCTGGGTGAAAAACGGCAACTGACCAAAGAGGAAAAACAGGATATGAAGTATTATCAACGCCTGGCCGACTTTTTCACTCCGCTTCTTAAAGGCATGAGCAGTGAGTATTGCAACCAGGTTGCTTATGATTCCCTGCAGATTCATGGTGGCAGTGGTTTTATGAAAGATTACCCCATCGAGAGAATCTATCGTGATGCCCGGATCACCACCATTTATGAGGGAACAACACAGTTGCAGGTGGTTGCAGCCATTCGGGGTGTCACAACCGATGGCTATCTCAAGCGGATACGTGAATTTGAAGGCATGGAGATCAAGCCGGAGCTGCATGGATTCCGCCGGACCCTCATTGGAATGACGGAAGAGTACGAAAAAGCCGTAAAAGCTGTAATGGATGTGAAAGACAATGAATATACCGATTTTCATGCCCGCCGGCTTGTGGAGATGGCCGGACACATCATCATGAGCTATTTGTTGTTGCTGGACACTGAGCGTGACGATAAGTTCAGAACTTCTCTGGAGGTTTATATTCGAATGGCTCGTGCCGAAAATCGTTCGCGTGCTGAATTTGTGTTCAATTCATCAATTGATGATCTTGGATATTTTAAGCAGGTTCAGGAAGCTTAAGATGCGGTAGTTTGGAGTTATATAGCCTGGATTGTTCATAAGTTCTGTTAATAGATCACTTATGGATAGTCCAGGATAGAAAAGCGGAACATTTTTGACAAGGTGTTCCGCCTTTTTTTGATCTTTTATCTAACAAAATATGTAAGCAATTGAAAATATTGCATTTACATTTTTGTTAGCTTTCAAGATATGCCGCTAAAAAAATCAAATTTTCTTGTAGCCTTTAGCTTCTAACTTCCAGCTTCTAACTTCCAGCCTCGAGCTTCTCCGCGACTGAGCTACTAACCTCTTATTGGTTGATCCAGTCTTTGAAGTTTCGTGCCCTTTCGCGGCTGACCACAATTTTTTCTTCTGCCTGAGGACGGGTTTTGACCACCAGTTTTCCGTTGAACCAGTTTTCTACCTTGTGGATGGTTTCAATGTTAAGGATATATTGCCTGTTGGCCCTGAAAAACATGGCCGGGTCAAGCTCCTTCTCAAGTTTGTCGAGTGTGAAATCCACCACATGGTGATTGTGGTCGAAGGTGACGGCTGTTGTGATTTTGTTTGAACTGACCAGCCATGCGATATCTGAAGTGTTGAGCTTTTGAAATCCGTCGGCAAGATTCACCATAACGCGTGATCTGTAGTGGGCCGTCTTCGATTCCAGCGCACGTGCCAATTCCTGGTAATCAATGGCGGTTTTTTCCTGATTTCTGTTTTCCCGGAACAGATGTTCATATTTCCGGATGGCTTCTTCCAGCTTTTCCTGATTCACAGGTTTCAGAAGGTAATCGATGCTATTGACCCGGAAAGCCTGTATGGCATACTCGTCATAGGCAGTTGTGAAAATCACGAAACTATCGATTTGCACTTTATCAAAGATTTCAAAGCAGGTTCCGTCCGACAATTGAATGTCCATGAAGATGAGGGTTGGTTGGGGGTTTTCTTCCAGCCATTCTATGGTTTCATCCACACTCGATGTGCTTCCGGCAATTTTCCAGTCGGGCCTGACTTTTTCGATCATATCTTTGAGCAGACGGCGGGTAGGAAGTTCATCTTCGACGATCAATATATCCATGTTGCTGTTTGTTAATTGTTATCGCTAAGTAATGGTAAAGTAATGCAATAAATCTCTTTGGTCTCGTTTGTTTTGATATCTTTCCCTGCAAGCATTTTATATCGCCTGGAAACATTGTCAAGACCTGTTCCCGTGGAATATACGTTGTTTTTGGGCTGGAGGTTGTTGCATATTGTCAGCTCACCCTGGTCATTGCTTTCCAGTGTAATACGCAGCGGTTTTTTTGTTGATGCCCTGTTGTGTTTGATGGCATTTTCAATCAATATCTGAAGCGAAAGCGGCGGGATCTGATATGCTTTTTGATCTTCACCGATCCTGTTTTCCACGATCAGTGCATCGCCCATGCGGCTTTTATGCAGAAAGATAAAATCTTCCAAAAAAGACAATTCCTCACGCAGGGGCACAGTCATCTCGTTGCGTTTTTGCAACAGGTAACGATAAACATCGGCCAGTTTTTGAGTGAATTCCACAGCTTGCTCCGGATTGTAATGGATTTCCGATATAAGTGTGGAAAAACTATTGAAGAGAAAATGCGGGTTAAGCTGATTCTGCAATACTTTGTAATCAGACTGGAGTTTGGCCTGTTTCAGGGCTTCCACTTCAAGTACGGATTGTTTCCAGTTAAGGACTGCACTTTGCAGGAATAAAATGCTGTTAAAGATCAGTACAAATATAAATCCGAAAGTGATGATCAATACGGAACTCCTGAAAAAATTCTTTTCTTCATATACATGGGAGGGAAGTGCAAGAAAACAAACACCCGCAACTAAAATGCTCCATATCAGGCTCCAAAGCAATTGCCTACGCGTTCGTTGGCGTATGCGAAAAAACCAGGGGGACTTTTTGTCCAGAATCCTGTTTATCACGATGTTGCCTTCACTGATGAGGTTGAAGCCAATCACCACCAGAATAAAGGAGAGGGGGTTCTGAAGAGGATTGGGTGAAACCTCGAAAAGCAGGGAAACAAATACGGAGATCATCAACCCGATGAGAGAGACGATCAAAACCCTTTTTAAGGTGGGTTTCACTCCGCCTGTCAACATAGAAACAGGAGGATTTTTAAATTCTTCAGGAATCTGATGGGATGTCTCTTTCTGCATTAATATCTGGATTGTGAAATGAATGAATCGGGTTAAAGCGTTTCTTCATTTTCGGGAACAAGCTGTCCTGTTGTTTTTAAGTATTGGGTATGTTTAATTTTCACTTCGGTTTGTGCTTCAATGAGGTTGCTTTTTGATTCCTGCCATTGAGCCTGGGCTTCAAGCAAATCGACCAATCTTTCCATCCCTTCCTCGAAACGTTCCCGGCTTGCTTCCAGATTCTCTTCTGCCTGTTCCAGAGCTTCCTGCGTGAGTTCAAGCCGGGTGAAGGCATCCTGAAGGTTGAACCGGGCCTGGGCAATTTCCAGTTGCATTTTTTCTTCTGCCTCGTTCATTTTCATTTGGGCTACTTCAGTTTCAAGCCTGGTTTTTGACAATTTGTTTCTTTTTTCGGACCAGTTGAAAATGGGGATTTTTAATGAAGCCATGGCCGAGAAGGCCATATCTTCTGTCCCCTGTCCGTTTAATTCCAGCCCGCCAAAATAGGAGTATCCTGCAGAAACGCCCAATTGTGGCAACATTTCTGAGCGGATGATTTTTTCTTCCTGTTCACCCATATCTATGGCTTTGCTCAGCATTTTGAATTCGGGGCGGTTGTCCGGGTTGTTGTTTTCATTGTTTTTTGTATCCGGTTTCATCTTTTTGGGTACGGATGTGTCGCCATCTACAGATACTGATGTATTCAACGGCAATCCTGTTATCCGGCAGAGATTCATCCGGGCTAGCTCCTCACCGCTCTGTGCCTTCTGGACCATGAGTTTCGCTTCATTGCGTTTGACTCTGGCTTTGAGCAGATCGTTGCGTGTTGCCATGCCCTCTTCCATAGATGCTTCAATGGATGATAAAAGGGAATCCAGAAGAATTTTATAATCTTTGGCTGCTTCTTTTCTGGCTTTCACGGAAATGTATTTATAGTAGGCTTCATCTGCCCGGGCCAATATTTCGGCTGTGGTCATTTCTTTATTAAGCCCTGCCATTTCAATTCCGGTTTCTGCTTTTTCATTTGCAGCCCGAATTTTACCCCCCATGTAAACAGGTTGTTCCAACCGAACACCACCCATGGTTACACCTTCAAGTCCTACGTTAAGATCCACGTCGGGCATCATGGCATACATTTCAAAAACAGGGTTTCCATCCGGTCCGACCACAGGTTGCCCGGTTTCCGGATTTCTTTTGAAATTGGGTTGAAGCTCTCCTTCTTCATCGGGCACATAAGTGGGCAGGTTTCCACCTTCTATGGAGTATTCAAGCTCGTCGGGTTTATAAAAAAACATGCCGGTTGCATTTAGCGAGGGAAGATGTCCGGCCCGTGCAATATCTTTCCCAAGACGTGCCTGCTTGATCTCGTTGTCGGAGATTTTAATCTCTCTGGAATGCTCAAGAGCCATTTCCCTGCACTTGCTTCGGTCCATTTGAGTCTGGGCCTTTGCAGGTAAGATGGTTGTTATGATTCCCGCAAAGATAAGTATGTGTTTAAATAATCTGGTCATGGTCTTATTTGTTTTGTTGTCTTTTGGCTTTTTTACTATGCGGATGGGTGACCTGGTATAAAATGGCATAAAGAACAGGCATCATCACCAGGGTGATGATTGTTCCCACGAGAAGTCCCGACATCATGGTGACTGCCATGGAGCCAAACATGGCATCGCTAATCAATGGGATCATACCCAAAATGGTGGTAAGCGAGGCCATCATAACAGGGCGAAGGCGAGATGTGGAAGCATCCATGAGGGCAGCAAACCGCTCTTTGCCATCTTTGATCTGAATCTCCACCTCCTGAAGAAGAACCACCCCGTTTTTGATCATCATACCTATGAGTCCGAGTGACCCTACGATGGCCACAAACCCAAATTCTTTTCCCGAGACCAGCATGCCCAGTACGATTCCGATAATGGCCAGGGGTAAACTGAATACGATGATCAGGGGTTTTTTTAAATCATTGAAAAGGGCTATCAGCACAGCTATCATAAGAACAATAGCCAGTGGCAGATACATGAAGAGGTACTGCTGCGATTCAGAACTTGCTTCATATTCCCCCTGCCATTCCATGGAATATCCCGTGGGGAGAGGTATGCTTTCGACCTCGTCAAGAATCCGGTTCCGCACATCATCAGCGGTCAGCCCGGGTGCGGGATTACACTGGGCTTTTATGGCTCTCTGGCCGTTGTATCGTCTGACCACCGGTTCTTCCCAGGTTACATCGATGCTTTTTACTGCCTGATTGACCGGTACAGCCCCTACAGTTGCTTCGAGCAATTCCTCTGTGGTTCGTGTCCCGGCCATGATGCCTTTTAACATTTCGGGATCAATTCTTGAGATAGATGGCATCATGCTGAAAGCCGGGGAGGTTTCCAGGTTTTCCACCGCATCTCCATCTCCTGATGTGCTATTTACATATATGGGGACGGATTGTGTGCCGTCATAAAATTTGCCCACTGGCAATCCGTCAGTCGCGGTCAACAGGGATGTTCCCAGGTCTGATCTTGATAAACCGGCTCTTTGGGCCATCTTTTGATCGTATTGGGCTTCCAGCACTTTGTTGGATGGTTCCCAGTTATCCGTGACCAAAATGGCGCCGGGTTCTTGATTCATGATCTTTTTTGCTTTGGCTGTCAGGTCTTTAAGAATAGCCGGGTCGGAGCCGGAGAACATGACTTCAATGGGGAATTTTTTGTACATCAGATTGTACCGTTTAACCCGGGCATAAGCTTCAGGATAATGAGCCATCAGATGTTCTTGTATCTCGGGTATTTTTTCTTTAAGTACTTCTTCGTTTTTAAAGTCAACGATCAACTCTCCGTAACTTTGAGAAGGTTCTGCAATTGAGCGCACCAGATTGTAACGGGAAGGTGTCCCGCCCAGGCTTGTGGTGACGTTGGTGACCTCTGATTTTTCGAGTAAATATTCTTCAACCTCCGCAAGGTTTTCCTCGACTGTTTCTATACGTGTGCCCGACGGCATGTTAAATTCAATATAAAGCTGATTGTAGCTCAGGTCCGGGAAAAATGTCTGGGGAATAAGAGGAAACAACAATGCGCTTCCCCCCAGGATGAGCGTGACCACCCCGATGGCGACGGTTTTGTGATAAAGCAGATAATTCAGGGCCCGGCGGTGAAGAGTATAGATTTTGTTGCTGTAAAGGGCTTTTTGCTTATCATCCTGCTCGCTGCGTTCCTTAAATTGACGCCGGGCCATTAACGGAGCCTGCGTCAGGGCCAGTATCCAACTGAGGAGAAGCGACACACTCAGCACAATGAAGAGGTCACGCACATATTCTCCGGAAGTATCGGGAGACAGAAAAATGGGCAGGAATGCAAATATGGCAATCAGGGTTGCTCCCAACAGTGGCCAGGCAGTTTTTTTGCCTGTATTGACCAGGGCTTTTCTTTTGGAAACTCCGTTGTGAAGATCGGTCAATATGCCATCTACAATGACAATGGCATTGTCTACCAGCATTCCCATGGCTACGATCAGTGAGGCCAGGGAAACTCTTTGAAGGGTGCCGTTGAAGAGATTAAGGACCACAAAGGAGCCCAGGATGGTGAGCAGCAGTCCGCTCCCTATGATCATTCCGCTTCTCCATCCCATGGTCAGCATCAGAATGACCACCACGATGGCTATTGACTGCAAAAGATTAAACATGAATGTAGATATGGCATCACTGACCTTATCGGGCTGGAAAAATACCTTTTTGAAGTCGATCCCGGCGGGGAGCCGGTTTTGTTTCAATTCATCCAGCCGGGTGGTGACATTTTCTCCCAGCTCGATGACGTTGCCACCGCTTTGCATAGCAATTGAAATGCCCAGGGCAGGTCTTTTATTGTGAAACATTGCTTCACGGTATGGGGTGTCAGTTGTTCGCTCAATGTCGGCTATTTCTTTCAATCTGACCTGGTCTTTCTGATGCCCCTGAATAATGAGGTTCCTTATGTCATCGATGCTTTCGAGTTCATCGTTGATATCCACCCGGATGCGCTCATCGCCTGCCTCAAAATATCCGGCATATACTGTTTCATTTTGATTGTTCAGGGTTTGAAGTACTTCCGAAGGATGCACACCCAGGTTGGCCATTCGCTCCTGGTTGATGTTGACATTGATGCACGAGGGTTTGTGTCCGTATATTTGGACTCGTTTGACTTCGGGTAGCTTTTCGATTTCCGATTTCACCATGGTGGCATAGTCGTGCATTTCTCTGTAAGAATGGCCATCGGATTTCATGGCAAAAAAGAGCCCGTAAACATCGCCGAAATCGTCAACAACGATAGGTGTGTTGGCGTTTCCCGGCAGGTCTTTGGCTGCCCGGTTCACTTTTCTCCGGAGAATATCCCACTTTTGTTCGATCTCTTTCGGATCTACTGTAGGATCCAATTCCACAGTTATTTCGGAGTAATCTGCTTCGGATCGTGACTCAATCCTTTCCAGATCGCCCATGGTTTGGATGGATTTTTCGAGCACATCGGTCACTTCCAGTTCTACCTCATGGGCCGACCCCCCCGGATAGGTGGTGACAACCAGTGCTTCCTTGACTTTTATCTCGGGATCTTCCAGTTTACTCATCGACCGGAATGAGAGGATACCTCCCACGGTCAGGACAAACAGGAAAAAATAAAACAATGCTTTGTTCCTGAATACAAATTCGGTCATAATTGCCAGTTATCTATTTGTTTATTAGGTATGGTTTTTCCTTGAAACAGGTGATTTCTGCCTGAAAGGATTGATTTCTTTAATGCAGCGTATTAAAGAATGTCACCGACATTGGTTTTAGAAGGCTCCTCCATCTCTTTAATTTTCTGTCCTTCGGTGAGAGATTGTACACCTGCGCTGATGATGGTGGAACCTTCCTCCAGATCACCTTCAATGACAGTATTCCCCGATTCATAAATTCGAACAATTTGAACAGGGCGGGCCTGAATGGTATTGTTGGTTGTATCCACCACCCATAAGTGTGATTTTTGCTCCTGTTCAAAAACCGATGAAGAGGGGACCTCATAGAGTTTTTTCTCCTCTCTTTTGAAGTTTATTTCAACTTCGGCACTCATGCCCGGGACAATTTTGTTTGTATCGGGTGATTTAAGTTTGAAACGTGCTGTATAGAGCCCGTTTAGGTTGGCCTGATGAACGATGTTCTTTAGTTCCAGAGACCATTTTTTATCGGGATGTTCAGCCGTTTTGCATGTAAAATCCTTGAATTTGTCCCGGTCAAGGTAGTCGCCTGCAGGTAAATGCGTCACAATTTCGCAACGCTGGGTGTCGATCATGGTCACGACCGGCATTCCTGCGTCAATTGTTTCGTGAGACTCAAAAATGACTTCGGTGATATGGCCTGTAAAAGGAGCTGTGAGTCGTGTGTCTGCCAGTTCATTTTGATGGGCTTCATATTTGGCCGATATCTGATCGAGCCCCGATACTGCTTTGTCGTATTCATTGTCCGATACTTTTCCTTTTTCGTGAAGGGATTTAATCCGTTCGGCTTCAGCCTTAACCTCTTTGTATTTGGCTTCCGTGGCTTTAAGTTGGGTGCGATAATCACGAGGGTCTATTTTGGCCAGGAGGTCGCCTTCTTCTACAAAATCGCCTTCATCTACAAAAACCCGGTCGATGGGGCCTGCAACACGGAAAGATAGTTTGATGTCACTGGATGCATTTACTCGAGCCGGGTATTTTTTGGAAATTTCCGGTGCATGAGTTTTGAGCTTCGTTGTTTTTGCAAGAGCCGGCGTTTCCTCTTTTTCCTGATTGTTGCCTGAGCAGGCTGATAATATTGCGATCAGAGCGGAAACAAGCAGGAATGGTGTGAAATGAATTTTGGGTCTCATCTTTTTGGTTTTATTGTTCTAATTTTTTGCAAAACTAAAGCAGATCACGCTGAATTTAAAAAATCAATTCCTGAAGTCCAATAATCGAACCTTGAATTGTCACGATTGGCATGATGAGCATGATTGGGCAGGGAGTCAAAGGGCACCTGAAAGCAAAAAAACCTGCCGGAAAAATGGATTTCCGGCAGGCATTAATCATTCTAAATTAACAAAAATTTCTGGTCTCCCCCCTGCTGTGCAGGATGCTTTGCAAAGCCGAGAAAACGCAATTCACTAATCATCCGATGCTTGAGGTCATCGGATGAGTAAATGATTTTTTGCTTCACTGGCTGGTTCATGCATTGCCTTCTATAGCCTGGCCGTAGATGAGGTTACTGCTTTTTACACGGAAGCCTGTGGCGTAGGTGGAATTTCATAACTGTTTACTGCTAAACCTCTGAGCGGTCATAAACCCCGCTTTCAATCAATACTTTGTCAATATTTTCCTTGGTGACAGGGATTGACGGGACTTTAAGGGTTGGGACATCTTTAAAGTCGTTGTTAGAATAAGTAATGTCATATTTTTCTTCCAAATCTTCTCCGTTCACTATGTCAATGGCTACTTCAGCAGCTTGGTATGCGATGTCTTGTAAGGGATGGTACATGGTAATATGTTGGGTGCCCTCAACGATTTTTCTGCACGATTCTAACTGTGCATCCTGTCCTGTTACAATGACATCACCCGCCAACCCATGTTTTTCCAATATTTCAATGCATTTTACCGCCATACCGTCAAATGCTGCAAAAACAACATCTACAGTTTTTGGGTTGGACTTCAATATTTGTTCCAGTTCATAACCAGCGTGATCAGGATTCCAATCTTCAATATATGTTTCGTATAAAACATTTACATCTCCCGCTTCAATGTGTGGTTTCATTTCTTCTTCTACAGATGCCCTAAGTTCTACAGCATTGCGGTCGAAACGGTCTCCGTGGAGGAAGACATAATTTCCTTCCGGTTGTTGGTTTAATACATAACTTGTCATTTCCTCTCCCAGTTGTTGATTATCTCCGGAGATATAAAAACTCACGTCACTGTTGGAGATTAAACGATTATATGAAATTACCGGGATATCTCTTGCCTTTGCTTCTTGTACTATATTGTCGGCTGTATTTACGTTTACTGCTATAATTGCCAAAAGATCAATGCCTTCTTCCATCATTTCTATGGCCTTTTCATACTGCACAGCAGCATTGTTTTGAGCGTGATCCACTATGACTTCGGCACCAAGTTCTTCAGCCCGTTCTTTAAAAAAAGCACTTTCTTTGTTATAACGCGCTGTTACATCTGAGCTATAAAGAAAACCCATTTTTTTTTGGTCACCATTTTCGCAACCCCCGAGGGTAATTAAGAGTATAAAGAATAAAGGGGTGAAAGCCAACATTAATTTAGCGATTCGCATCATGTTTTTTGTTTTGGATTAATATTTTGTATAATTACAACCTGATTCGTTCAGGAATGAATCGGAATAAATGAAAAACCTTTTCTTCTATTGCTAAAATACGTTTTTTTTGCTGCTTTGTTTTGAAAAGACGGAATTTTTTGAAAATTTTGAATTATTTTTATCATTTTGTCAACAAAAAATGATCGTTAAACATTTAAAAATGATCGTTAAACATTAATGAGTAGTGATTGGTCAAAAGGCAGCACCTTAGTTGGTTATGGTATGCTGAATATTAATAAGCTAATAACTAACAATTTATGATGTTTAGTTTAAA
Source organism: Bacteroidota bacterium (assembly GCA_051744695.1). Lineage (GTDB taxonomy): Bacteria > Bacteroidota > Bacteroidia > Bacteroidales > Marinilabiliaceae > Marinilabilia. Next base: position 10,661 of record JBNJDH010000026.1, read on the forward strand.
ATAACTCTAAAAAAGAGCATTGCACAAATTTATTAATTATTTTCCGTGTATTATGAAATGGAGAGATCTACGAATCAGAAACAAAATCAGACTCAGCTTAGGGGCTGTGCTTGCACTTACATTGTTGATGGGAGGTTTTACTTTTTACAACCTTTTAAATATCGGAAGTGGCGTTAAGGACCTTTCCGATAAGTATATTCCTACCGTTAACGAAGCTACTCTGGTTGATCAAAACTGGCGGAAACTTACAGAAGTTACCCGTTCTTACGATTTTACATCCAATCCTTATTTTGACGAGGTTTTTCAGGATTATTACGATCAAATGATGGTTGCTCTGGACAATCTCATTGAGATTGAAATTGGAGAAGACCGTGTGGAAAATTTTAAAGAGCTGCGAGAAGAAATGCAGGAATTTTCATCCATTTATGAAGAATATCGCCAGTACCAGGAGGACGCAGCTGATCAGAGAAAAACCATGAGAGATGCCGGGCAATCACTTGCTGATCTCGGAGAAGAGTATAGTTACAACAACCGCTATCAACAGATCATTCGGGAGGCTCTTGGACTATGGGGGCAAATCCAGGCTGCTGACTATAGCCGTGAAGCAGTTGCTCTTGATGATGAAAAAGAACAGGCCGTTGCTCTGCAAAATGAAATTGATGGAATGACATTTCCTGCTCCGATGGATGAGAGTTTGAATGAGTTCAGTGATGCGGCTGTTTCTTTTATTGATTCATATCAGGAAGCCCGGTTAAGCGAAGTAAAACGCTTTGAACTTGCCAAAAGCATTTTTTGGGATGTCCAGTCTATTGCCGATATGGGGCAGGGTGAGATCAAGTCAATGGGCAATCAGAGTGCCCGTATTGTCGAAAATGTACAGAATCTCGTGGTATTTGCATTGATCATTCTTCTGCTTCTTGGAATGGCTTTCGCTTTGTATCTGCCAAAATCCATTGCTGATCCGATCCTTCAGGGGGTTGGCCTGGCCGAAAAGGTTTCGGCCGGTGATCTTTCTGTACGCTTCGATACCGAACGGAAGGACGAGGTCGGTCGTTTGGGTGTGGCGCTTGATAATATGGTCAAAAATCTTCGTGTGATCATCTCTGATATAACCCAGGGAACCAAAGAAATGGTTGAAGCCAGTTCCAGTCTGATGCAAGAGTCTTCCGAATTGGCCGAAGGGGCCAGTGAGCAGGCTTCGGCTGCTGAGGAGGTCTCATCCTCTATGGAAGAAATGCATGCCAATATCCAGCAAAATACTGAAAACGCCAACCAAACAGAATCTATTGCTAAAAAAGCGGCCACGGACATGAACGAGAGCAACAAGATCTCAGAACAGGCTGCTGAATCTATGGAAGAGATTACTTCCAAAATTTCTGTTATTGGGGATATAGCTTTCCAGACCAATATTCTGGCATTGAATGCTGCTGTGGAAGCAGCCCGGGCCGGGGTGGAAGGCCGCGGTTTTGCAGTGGTTGCCGCCGAGGTTCGAAAATTGGCTGAAAGAAGCCAGGAGGCGGCCAATGAAATTAATAAAGTTTCAACGAAAACCATTAATTCCTCTCGCGAGTCCAGAGAGATGTTGCAAGCATTGGCTCCCGAGATTGATAAAACTTCAGGACTTATCCAGGAGATTTCCGCCGCATCGCGTGAGCAGGTTTCCGGGGTTGAGCAAATCAACAATGCCCTGCAACAGCTTAATCAGGTAACTCAGCGCAATGCATCCAATTCTGAAGAGATCAATGGTGCTGCTCAACGTATTGACAAGCTTTCCGAAAGACTGGAGAGAGCCATTTCGGTATTCCGCCTTCAGGAAGGGGATGAGAATAATGATGATGAAGCCCGGGATGTCCGTTCTGCTGATGACGATCAACCTGATGGCGATCCAGGTGTTGGTGGGTCGGATGCATCTGCCGGCGCTGAAAGGGATGATGAAGGAGCTACCTGTGCTGTTTCCTCTGAACAGTTAAAAGAGAAAGCCAAAGGGAAACAGAGCAGCGATAAAAAATTTAATGAAGGTGACCTGAATGATGAAAGTTATGAGAAATATTAAAATACGAGGTCACGAATAGGCAAAACCCGGATTTGTGTCTGGTTAATATTGTATTTAATCATCCCTGTCTGCACCTTTTTGGAGCAGGCAGGGATTTTTTGTGGAAGGTCATAGCAGTAACCAGTAATCAGTAATCAGTGACCAGTCAAACACGGAACGCGGAATCCGAAATCCGGAACACGGAACTCTTTAACCGGGAAAAGATTCTTTAAAGGCTCAGAATCTTGCGTCCTTCAGGGCTTGGGGGCTGTGTTTCGACTTTCTTATTCACAGGGCGCCGCCCTGTGTCAGAAACCGGGTGAATAATGCGAAGCCCTGAAGGGCGCAAGAAACTTTAACTTTAACCAGTAACAGATTCTTCGCAGACTACCAATGACAGATTTTTGTAACAAGCAAAAAATCACATAATTGAAAGTTGGCCCTGGCTGCCATTTTATGTATAAGCAACCATTAATTTTATTGGTTGTAATCCATAAAGCATTATGGTTCTATTTCATTACCCGCCAGGCAGGCCCTTTCAAGGCCCCGTTGATTCTGTCATAGACACATTATTCCCCAATTTTTTTTGGGGGTATCTACTCAGAATGACTGTTTTACAACCAGCAATCAATTAACCAATTGACCAATTAACCTTTCGACCTTCCAGCTCAGCCCCGGTCTAATCATCCGGCTTATCCGGCGGTGTCTGAGGTCCATGTTTTTCCTCCGGCTTTGATTTATTAAGTCCCGGATATTCAATCCTGGCGTGATAGATGTTTTTTAGTTTTTCTTTGAACACTTCCTTTACCTGGGTGATTTCTCTGAAAGTGATGGGTGCATTGGCAAACTGGTTTTCTTCAATCTGCGTGTTGATGATGTTTTCGACCAGTTTCTCAATTTCCTCGTCTGAGAAGGATTTCAGGCTTCGGGAAGCAGCCTCAACCGCATCAGCCATCATCAAAATGGCTGTCTCCTTCGTAAAGGGAGTTGGGCCGGGATAAGAAAATTTGCTGACATCCGGTTCTTCGTCAGGATTTTCATTTTTGTAAGAATTATAGAAAAATTTGGCCTTTGTCGTTCCCTGATGGGTCCTGATGAAATCAATGATCTGTTCGGGAAGTTTATGTTTCCGGGCAATTTTCACCCCGTTTTCAATATGCTGGATGATGGAACGGGCACTCTTTTCATGGCCCATATTGGCATGAGGGTTGAAACCAGTGTTCTGGTTTTCTGTGAAGAATATCGGGGAAACCGTTTTTCCGATGTCGTGATACATGGCTCCTGTCCTAACCAATAGAGGGTTTCCGCCAATCCGGTAGACGGCTTCCTGGGCCAGGTTGCCCACCTGAAGCGAATGCTGGAATGAGCCCGGCGCCTTTTCAGCCAGTCTGCGCAATAGCGGATGGTTCGTATCAGAAAGTTCCACAAGGGTCACATCAGAAATAAAACCGAAGGCTTTTTCAAAAACATAAATCAGTGGATATACCAGTAAGACAAATGCTCCGTTGATGACGAACTGTCCGTAAAAAGACGCATCAATGTTTCTGAAGTCACCTTCCTGGAGAAGGGCCAGTGCCGTATAAAAGGCAGAATAGGCCAGGACTATAAAGATGGAGGCCCGTACCAGTTGTTCCCGTCTTACCATCCGGAACAGACTGAAAATAGCAATCAGTCCCACGGGTACCTGCATGTATACAAATTCAAAACTGTTGCTTGTAAAGAATGCCGCCATCATTATGGTGATCACGTGCAGGAAAAATGCCAGCCGTGAGTCAAAAAAGGTACGTATTATGATGGGCAGAATGGCAAATGGAATGATGTAAATCGGGAAAAAGTCAAAAAGCCTGGAAAGACGCACCAGGAAAAGTATGCCCACAACCATCAAGAGAATAAAGCTGATGGAGAGGAGGTTGCTGTACACATCGCGTCTAAAAAAATACAGGAACATGTAGATGAGGCTCAGGAAGAGCAAAGCCAGCATGCCTTGCCCCAACAGGATGAAATAATGGCCTTTGCCTCCGCCCAGGGCTGTTTCATATTCTCTCTTTAGCGAATCAAGGATCTTAACGGTTCGTTCATCTATGATCTCACCTGTGTCAATGATTCGCTGGCCCGAAAGAACGATGCCGCTTGTCAGGCTGATGTTGTCAAGAACCTGTTCTCTTTCGCGGGTGGTGCGTTCGGGTTGATAAAGAATGTTGGGTTCAAGAAAGCGGTTGAGTTGCAGGTCGGATATCAAGTTGTCCAGTTCATCCTCATCGGCCTGTGTCAGCTCCTCTAAATTGTTGGACAGGCTTTGCGATAATGCCTGATAAGCACTTTTATAATTGTGAAATTCACTTAATCCGGAAGGCTCTGCGAAATTGTTTCTGACGAGGATCAGTTCAAAATCATCATCTGCGTTGGCATATTGATCGGGCAGTTTGATAAGGCCCCGTTGGTAAATGGACTCTAATTTCCTGGTGATGTTGTTTTTTAGTTGGTCCCAAACAAGAGAATCATTTCCACCTGCCTGATTTTCAAGGAAAGGGTAGGATTCTGTCAGATCTTCTTTTTTGTTTTCAAGGATATTCATGGCCCGGTTCACTTGCTCCGTTTGCCTGACTGTATCAAATCCAAAATAGGGCCTGAAATTTTCCAGAATGCTGTCGCGTTCCTGCGTTAATTCCTTCTGACTTTTGTAAATGGGAAAGTCAAAAGGGGCAATCAGCATTTCATGCTTCCATGGTTCTCCTTTGGAATATTCATAAGGAAACTTGCCTTCACGGGGAAGAATATACAGGACCAGTGCAATGGCGGCCAGGAATATCAGGATCCTGTATATGGAATTCGCATTGTCTCGGATGGCTGTAAAAAATTTATTCATATTTCACCTGCTGATATTTTCTTATTTTTGAACCACTAATATAAGCAAAAGGTTTATGCCGGGCATATTATATACCTCTTTTGTTTATTTATGAAGTTTATTGACGGGAGCAGCTCCCTTTACCAATTTTATTAACTGCCCGAAAATTCATATATATGGCTCAGTCAATTTGTTCTTACGGGTTCATCCCCGTTCGTTCCGAACCTGCCGAAAGTGCTTGTCTTGAAACACAGGTGCTTTTTGGGGAGACCTTTGAAGTGTTGGAGCGGAGGCCCCGATGGTGCCGAATCAAATGTCATTACGATGATTATGAAGGCTGGATCGATGAGAAGCTGGTTGGTCAGTTTGATGACCATGAAGTGGAAAAATGGAGAAAGAGCGAGGGGGTTATTGTAAATCAACCTTTTGTTAACATTAAGCGGGAGGATGATGGCACCTCACAGTTTTTGTCGGGAGGAAGCCGAATCGTTCTGAACGGCGCGGGGCATAAGACTTTTTCCATTGGAGAAGAAACCTTTTCTCTTCAGGAGCCTTTGGATGCCCCCAATGATTCAATCGTGTCAATGGCTCGCGGATTTATGAATGCCCCTTATTTGTGGGGCGGTCGTTCGTTCTATGGAATTGACTGCAGTGGATTGGTACAAGTGGTGTATAAAGCAGCCGGGATGTTTCTTCCGCGGAATGCTTCACAACAGATCAATTACGGCGAGACCCTCAGTTTTGTAGAAGAAGCCCGTCCCGGCGACCTTGCTTTTTTTGATAATGATGAAGGCCATATTGTCCACGTCGGAATCTGTCTTGGAGACGGCCGTATTTTACATGCTAGTGGGTCGGTTCATGTTGATAAACTGGATCACCAGGGTATTTATCATTTGCACCGGCACGTTTATACGCATCATTTAAGATTAAT
>JBNJDH010000027.1:0-16436 GCA_051744695.1 Bacteroidota bacterium
GTTAATCGTGGTTCATTCTTCAAAAGCGTATTGCGTTGTTGCAACGCACGATTGTAACGAATCAGCAAATCCAGATAGGCCTTATTGTATTGTGAAACCACACTGTCGATATATTTCCTTCGCTGATCGCTGCCTTCAACGATAAGTCTTTCATCCGAAGGAGAAATCATTACCAGGGGCAACAACCCAATGTGTTCGGAAAGTTTTGGATATTCTTTTTTGTTGCGCTTAAATTGTTTTTTCTGGTTCCGTTTGAGGGCTACATAAATATCTTCATCCTGCTCTTTCCTTTCGAAACGTCCCTGCACAACAAAAAAATCCTGGTCATGGCTAATGTTCTGGCTGTCTACAGAATTGAAATAACTTTTGCAAAAAGCCAGGTAATACACAGCATCCAGCAAATTGGTTTTTCCGGCCCCATTGGATCCTACAAAACAATTCAGTCCGTCACACAGGTCCAGTCCGGCCTGCAATATATTTTTGTAATTAAGTATACTCAGATGTTTCAGATACATGGGAAAAAAGGTTCATCTCCTGCAAAAGTAATCAAACATCCACAGAGATATCCACCTGGCTTAAAAAATTTGCCAGCCCCTGTTTTGAATAAGAACGAAAAGAATTACATTTGCGACTGGAAAAAATATTGAAACGACATGGCAAAAAAACAACAAGACCAGGAAAGCCTTGAAAATGTTGAATCGGCGCTGACAAAGACCGAACAGTTTATTGAGGACAACCAGAAACTGATCAGCATGGCAGCCATCGCGCTGATTGTAATTGTCGGTGGTTACTGGGCCTTTCAAAAACTTTACATGGAACCTCTCCAGAAAGAAGCACAGGAGACAATTTTCCATGCCCAGCAACATTTCCAGGCCGACAGTTTCAACGTAGCCCTGAACGGTGACGGAATGAACGCAGGGTTTCTGGAAATCATGGACACTTATGGTTCCACGAAGACAGGTAAATTGGCTGAATATTATGCAGGTATTTGCTATCTCGAAACAGGCGAATACGAATCGGCTATTGATTTACTCACCGGCTTTTCAACAGATGAACCTTTATTAAAAGCCACCGCATGGGGAGCCGCAGGCGATGCATACATAGAAACCGGCGATTCGGAAAACGCAATAAAATGGTATAAAAAAGCCATAAAAGAAGAAAGAGACCTGATCACTCCCCATTATCTCTTTAAGCTTGGTATTCTCTACGAAGATAATGGTCAGCAGGAAGAGGCCATTGAAGCTTATACACGCATCAAAGAAAATTTTGAGGACAGCTATGAAGCCCGTGATATAGATAAATACATCACACGGGTAAAAATATCAGGGTAATTGCCCCCAAAAGGCAAATCCTCCTTCATTATTTCACAAAAAGGTTGTCGTTCATGACAGCCTTTTTTAATTTTATTGTATACGGTACAATTCACTTACATCAAAAAAAAAACATGGCCACCAATCTCAAAAATCTTTCCGATTACGATCCTTCACAAGTCCCCTCGGCTACTGAAATGAAATTCGGTATCGTCACCTCGGAGTGGAACCCTGATGTGACTGAGGCTTTGTTGAAAGGAGCCTATGAAACTTTAAAAAAACAAGGAGCCAAAGAAGAAAATATTCTGGTTGCCCACGTTCCCGGCAGTTTTGAACTCACCCACGGGGCCCGGCAGTTTATTAAACGCGCAAAAGTGGATGCGGTTATTTGCCTGGGATGTGTAATAAAAGGGGACACCCCGCATTTCGACTATGTTTGCCAGGGAGTCACACAAGGCATTACCTCCCTCAATGCCCAACACAAAACCCCCGTAATTTATGGGGTTCTCACGACAAACGACCAGCAGCAGGCCCTCGACCGTGCCGGCGGAAAACTCGGAAATAAAGGAGATGAAGCAGCCATTACGGCCATAAAAATGGTCAGTCTGAACCAGGAGTTGAAAAACAAGAATCTGTGAAAGTTAAAGCATCATGAAAAGGCATTTCATCCGTCACAGACAGGTTGAGCCCAGTCTTCAGTTCACAGGGCAGAAATATCTTGAAGTCCCAGATATTCAGCTTTTCAGATATTCAAAAAACCATCTGAAAGAGACCGCTGTCAAAAATGACATGCCCGCAATCATCGAAAATCTCCGGGAAGAAAAAGAGGATGAGATCACCTGGGTTAACATTCACGGACTCCATGATACTGAGACTGTTCGTCAGCTTGCCAATCATTTTGATATTGACAAACTGGTGGTTCAGGACATTGTAGATACCAACCAAAGGCCAAAAGTCGAGGTTCATGACGAGTACATCTTTTTCTCCGTCAAATCCGTCTTGCCCGTCAATCATCAAAACATAGAATCGGAACAGATCAGTTTCATTTTAAAAAAAGGGGTTTTACTTTCATTCCAGGAAAAAAAAGGCGATCACTTTGAACACATCCGGCAACGCCTTCGTGAGAATAAAGGCATCGTCCGGAAAAACGGGGCAGACTTTCTTCTTTATCTTCTGCTTGACGCCATCACCGGAAATTGCTACTCTACCCTGCTGAGAATTGAAAGCATCCTCAATCAGCTACCTACCCGCATCATAAAAGATCAAAGTCCCGAAATCATTGCCAATCTCGAGGACATTAAGCACAATCTTTTTACACTAAGAAAATCAATAGCTCCCCTGAAAGAAGCCATCATTTTCACGGAGAAGAGTCAAAACAAACTGATCAATCCTCAAACTACTCCCTATTTTTCCGATCTGAAAGATCAGTTGTTACAAATTACAGACGAAACAGACCTGAACATGACAAGGGCCGAAGGAACAACCAATTTGTTTTTCTCATATCAGGGCCACCGGATGAATGAAGTGATGAAAGTGTTGACCATTGTAGCCACCATATTCATTCCCCTGACATTTCTGGCGGGCATTTACGGGATGAATTTCGAACACATGCCGGAACTTTCCTGGAAATGGGGATATCCGGGCGTATTGGGAATCATGATCATTGCAGCAATTGGCATGCTCTTATACTTCCGCAAGAAAAAATGGTTGTAAGAAACCGCTTAAGCTCTATTCATCCTTCGAAGGCTGCGGAAGTGTGATCGTAAAGCAAGAGCCCTCACCTGGCTTACTTTCCACATGAATGGTTCCCTGGTTGGCCTCAACCATCTCACGTGTAAGCATTAATCCCAGCCCGGTTCCGGCCTCTTCACTGGTCCCTGAGGTAGAAAGATTACCCGACAAAGAAAAAATTTCTTTTTGCTTGGACGGCTGAATACCTATACCGGTATCTTCCACATGCAGCGAAATGGCATCTTCTCCTGAGGAGGTGTAGCAACGGAGTTTTCCGCCTGGTGTCGTAAATTTGATTCCATTGTGGACCAGATTCCGAACTGCAAACTCCATCATATTCTGATCAGCTTTGGCCAATAAATCCCCGCCACAATCATTGATAAGTTCAAGATCTTTCTTTCCTGCCTGAGCATTCAACTGTTCAAATACTTTAACAACCAGATCATGCAGATTTACTTTTACCGGCTTGGGGGTTAACTGCCCGAGTTGAGACTTAGACCAGGTGAGCAGATCTTCCAAAAGTTTATAGGTCTGCTCCGATACATCCGTAATGCGAGACGCCATTTTTTTGATCTCTAGAGAGGAATAACCTTCAAGCCCTTCATTTAGCATGGTGGCAAAACCAATGATCGACTGGAACGGGCTTTTCAGATCATGAGCTATAATGCTGAATATCTTGTCCTTGGTCTCGTTTAGCTCCCGCAGATGAGCTTCACTCTCTATCAGACGGTTTTCCATTTTTACTTTGGCGCTGACATCCGAGACCATCAGACATTTTTGGTTGAAACCCAAGTTAAACAATTTGAACTCCAAAATCTTACCACGGCACATGTCATCCCATTCCCATACTTCCTCTCCATGCTGATTTGAATGATGATTATTCAGAATGGCCGGAATGTTTTTATTTTCAAGAATCGAGGATAAATGCTGCTCATAAAATGAAATGCGATTAAAAATAGATGAAGCACGTAGATTGGCTCGATCAATCCTGAAATCATAAATCTGCCCATCAGATTTCAAAGACTCCAGTATGAATATCCCCACAGGCGAATTCTCAAAGATCTTTTCAAACACCTGCTCACGAATATCCAATTGCTCTTTAAGCTTTTTTCGCTCGGTAATATTGTGCTTAACCGACACATAACCGGTTATCGTGGAATTGTCATCAGAAAAAACAGGAGATATGGAAGCTTTTTCAGAAATAATCTCCCCGTTTTTGGTCCGGTTCACCAGGTCGCCACTCCAGGTTTTCCCCTTTGTTATGGTTTGCCACATTTCATCATAAAACGCTTTCGAATGAAAGCCACTTTTCAGCACAGATGGTTTCTTCCCTATTACTTCTTCCCGGGTATACCCATATACACGTTCGAACGATTTGTTAACGAAATCGATTTTACCTTCGGAATCAGTAATCATTATGGTGCCTTCGGAGTTATCGAGGGCTCTGACCAGTTGCTCACCTGCTATCATAGGATATTTTTAGCTTTTGAATTGCCTTTTGAAAAACTCCGGAAACTATCAGTTTCTGAGTCTTTTCGTGCAATTTAAAAAAATATCCCCGGAAACACAGCCCTTTTTTGACGATCAGCCGCAATGAATACCATGACCGTTCAAAAATGGATGACTATGGCCCATGCAGGATTTACATATGGTCTTCCCGTTTTCCTTCTTTCCGCGTGAAGCCATGAAGGATTCCCCGCAGTGATCGCATATCAGGCTCTCTTCAATAGGGGCATAGGGTGGCACTTCAATCCGGACTTCTTCACTTACAAACAGATCATGAAACGGAAGCTGAAGCATTGCAAAAGAAGCTTCCCTCGATACACGTCTAAACCGCGACACCAGGTTGTCATCATGATTTTGTTTCACGACCACTTCTTCAAAAAGATGCTGAAATTCAGGATAAGCCTGCCCAAGTTGCTCACGAATATCATTAACTGCTCTGACACGTACACCCGTCCCGTCGCGGTGGACCAGGGAAACCACATTTTTACCTAGGTCTTTGAACATGAGGGCATTATTACCAAAAGTGCATCCGGTTACATACTGAACCCCGTCAGAAAAACAGTTGTTGGTCTCCACAATTGCCAAGAGGTCTTCCATCCCGTCCGAGTTGCCCCTTAAGACCTCCATCGCATGAGCAGACGCCATGACACCCATTGCCAGTCCCGGACAATAATGGCCATGGATCTGCCCCGCTGATTTCAGCAATTGATCGGTTTCGCCTCTCGAAATAAATTTCAGAATATTGAAACGGGGATTATCAGACGGGGTATCATCTTCAATCCCGAGACTTTTCATAAAGTTAAAATCGGCAGGCTTGATATCGAGCACAGGTGTCCCGTCCAGGGCATCAAGTCCCGAGACTCGAAGGGTATTTCCTTCGCGACTTAGCAATTTCACGGTGGTTACGCCAAGACTATTGGGGCGTCTCGGACTTCTGGATGCAAATACACCCCGGGTTTCACCGGAAAAGATGCGTGTCACCAATTCATAATCTTCCGATCGGTCGAATTGAAAAACCACATCAATGTATGATTGCTGATCCAGCTTCAAAAGTCCGTCAGCAAACTCATTGAAAACTTCAATCCGGCTAACGATCTTTCCCTGTTCCTTTACAAACTGAGGATCCTTCAGTTCATTTCGCACTGCTCCTACAGGTCTTATTTCCATCGTTTCTGTTTTTTAGATGATGCTGCAAACTCAGCAGCCCATTTTTTGATTTCATTACATTAAGGCTGGGCGAATGGATGAGATTAGCACCATGCTTCAGCATGGTGTTTCCAAGGCCTCACCAAGGCCAACCACCAAGCCCGCTTTTAGCGGGCTTTCCCCGTTCCCGGTACCTCCTCTATTCCATCATCGGCACCACATAAATATGATTGCCGGTATCAATCCTTTTTATTTCAACATCGTAAAGTTTTTTAAGATTTTCTTCCGTAATAACCTCTTTTCCACCCATAGAGAGAACGCTCCCATTTTTGAGCAAAACGAAACAATCGGCATACCGGAGAGCCAGGTTAAGGTCATGAATGGCCATAATAACCGTGATTCCTTTGTGCGATATTTCACGCAGCAACTTCATCACTTCAATCTGATGTTTCAGGTCAAGGCTTGAAGTGGGCTCATCCAGAATCAGGATTTGGGGCTCCTGAACCAATGCCCGGGCAATGTGGACCCGCTGAAGTTCGCCACCGCTTAGTTCATCCGTATACCGAAGAGCAAGATGCTGAAGTGAAAATTCCTTTATGGTCTCTTCCACCTTTTCCCGGTCTTTTCGTCCCGGCGTCCACCCCAAATGCGGCCTTCTCCCCAGCATAACGGTATCAAACACAGTAAGTGGCATCCGTCTTTCTTCTGATTGAGGAACATACCCCACGAGACGGGCTATGTCTTTCCGCCGGTAATTTTCCAGGGAGAAGCCATCGAGATAAACAACCCCGCTTCCGGGTTTCAGTATTTTATTCAGCAACCTGACAAACGTACTTTTTCCACTGCCGTTGGGTCCGATCACCGAATAAAAACGTCCGGTCAAAAACCGGCAACTGATATCTTTCAGAACATTTTCCCGGTGATAAGCGAATCTCAGATCCTCAACCTGTATTTCCATAATTCCTGCATTTTAGAAAAGCTATCGTTTTCTCACTTTCCTGACCAGCAGGAAGAGAAAGAAAGGTGCGCCGACAAAAGATGTAACAATACCCACGGGAATAACTACGGGCGCTACAACGGTACGTGATACAATGTCGGCCAGTAATAAAAAAGCCCCGCCAAGGAGGGTGGAACCGATCAACACCACCCGATCGTTATGGCCCACCAACCATCGCGTCAGATGCGGCACCACCAATCCTACGAAAGCAATAATGCCAAAAAAGGCAGTGGCCACCGCCGCACAAAGAGATGCGATCACAACCGCGATCAACCGCAACCGGTCAACATTCACGCCCAGGCTTTTGGCCACTTCATCCCCGGCATTCAGAGCATTGAAATTAAAGGCATTCAACACGAAAAACCCAACCGCGGGACCAACAATGATGACCTGGATCAAAACCTTATTCCAGGTGGCTTTGGCCAAATCACCGAACATCCAGCTCACAACAGATGCCAGCTCCACATCAGTAGATATGTATTGCAGCAGGGATGTGCCGGATTGAAACAGGGATGTCAGAATAATGCCTGCCATCACGAGAATTTCCGGTGTAGCTCCCCGCCAGCGGGCAAAACCCGCTATCAAAAACGCACACAACATCCCAAAAACAAAAGCTGAAAGGGTCACCACCCAAGGCATTTCTGAAATACCGGCCCATGTTCCGGCCATTTGCGTTCCCAGGGCTCCACCAACCACAATGGCAAAAGCAGCCCCAAAAGCTGAAGCAGCACTAAGTCCGAGTGTAAAAGGCGAACCCAGCGGATTTCGTATCACCGTCTGGATAACAGCGCCGGCCACTGAAAGTGCAGCGCCCGTCAAAATGGCAGCCAACACGCGGGGCAACCGGATATGAAAAACAACCTGGCGGGCCACTTCACTGCCCTTCCCGGAAATGGTTTTCAGCACCTCCTGAACCGAAAGGGCTGAACTGCCTTCTGAAATTCCCCAAACAGCCAGAGCCATCAGAAAAACAATCATCACAACCGGGAACAATATATTCTTTACCCGGGACCGCCGCAAGGCCTCCCCCATATCAAAGCTGCTCCCATCCATCATAAGTCGATTGCATTTGATCATACACATCACGCCCCAGCATAAAACGATAAATCTGCCGTGCTTTCGCCTCTGCGTCAAAATCGTTGAACAACCGGGGATACATCACTTTGCCTGCAAACCATGCATTGGCCAGCACGTTCTCAAAATTGGTGGCATACCAGTTATGAGGCATCAGGATATATACATTGTCATTTTTAACTGCCGATAAAGTACGGGCCAGCGGCGCTCCGTCCTGAACCTCAGGCACGGCCTCTGTCGCTCCTGCCGCATCGATGAATAAATAATCCGGGTCCCAGCGAATGATGTTTTCAATATCCACATAAGTCCCTGTGGGATTGACAGGCTCATCCTCTTTCAGTTTGCCGGCCACATTGAAGGCATTTATGAAACGAAAAGGAGCAAAAAAAGCTTCCGTGGAAGAAATGCCATGCGCACCCCGGTAAGAAACAGCCCCTACATAGGCGGAAGGCCTGGATTCCGAGGCAATACCAGCAGATAGAGAATCCAGTGTCTCAATTTCGTTGGTGATGAAATCCTTTAAAGAATCAGCTCTTTCGCTCCGGCCTGTAATGTCCCCAATTAAATCAAAGGCATGAAAAAGGGTATCACGGGCATTTCGCAGGTTCCCGCCATTGAGACCAACCACCGGGATGCCGGTGCGATTTTGCAGATCGTTGGCATCCGAAGCTGTGGAAAATGCCATGAAAATCACATCGGGCTGGTTCATAGCGATCAATTCACTATCGCCACCCATATAGGGTCCTATCACGGGTTTCCTAACCAATTCGGGATGGGCAAATGTGTAAGGCCGGCCGGGACGAAGTTCCACATCCTCTATACCCGAAACCCTGTCAACCACATCCATATACACCAATAACCGCAATGCCCCGGGACCAACTCCGACCATGGAATCCACCTGAGCCGGAATTTCAACACGCCTTCCGAGCATATCTGTCACTTCACGCACAGGCCCGTTTGGGTTTGATGATGCATCCTGACACCCTGAAGTCAACAAAAAAGCAGACATCCCGATAAAAAAGACGGCAGCAAACCTGAAAAAATGAATATCGCGCAATTTGATCATTTCAACCATTTGTGATTTACCCTGTAGTGGTCATGCTCAATTTCCCGTGACTGACACCTTTCACCGCCCTCAGTTTGTCGGCCAGCTCAGTCAAAACACGGGATTGGCCCCTCACGGCAATCACTTCAAAGCAACTGTCGTTATCGAGGTGAAAATGTTGTGAAGAGAGGATGACATCATGATATTCATGCTGAATATCTGTCAGTTTCATCAGAAGATCATGTTTGTGATGATCGTAAGCGAGTGATATGGCTCCTGCAACCACATTGTTGCATTGCCATTTCTTTTCTACCAGATAATTGCTGATGAGCCGGCGAATTCCCTGCGAACGGTTGGCCAATAGATTTTCTCCAACAAAATGGTCAAGCTCGTCAAGAAGATCCTTTTCAAGCGATACGCCAAAACGGGTAACTGACATGGTGTTATTTTTAAAAAATTGGTGTTACTGCAAATGTAATAATTTCTTTTGGCTGTTAAAAAGGGCTTCGTCGGAAACTATTTAGTGCCCGTCTATAAATAAAGCAAAATCTATCTCTGGTCATGTGTCTGTTCAGAAAGAGTTAGTTGCAAAGCTTGCGAAGCAGCAAGTGGCACTTTATGGACAGACACAATTTAAGATCACCTAAAAAGCCATACACCTCTCACAAGAAGCAAACGGTCTAAAATTTGGTTCAATTTTTGAAAATCATATAAACAACTGACAGACAAGCAAACTTTTATTCGCAATATTCGTTAAACAAGTAAAATTCAAATCCCCACAAGAGTACGAAAGCAATATCGAAAAAGCATCTTCTCATGAGAAACCACAGCAATGAAAATAAACTAAGTGAGCTGATGTATAAAGCAGATGAGCTTTTGCATAAGAAGGAGGAGCTTTCTGCAGATGTTTACCGTAAAAGCCTTGAAGAACTCGTGGAGAATTTCCGGCAGCATCATTCCTCCATCGAAACTCAGAAAGAAGAGAGCAATAAATCAGAAAAATCAAACAATCATTTCCGGATCTTATTCGATCATGCACCACTGGCCTATTGCTTGCTGAACCTGGAAGGAGAAATTTTGCAAGCCAACACAGCTTTCGAAGACTTGTTTGACCGTCCGGCTGATTTTTTTAAAAGAAAAAAACTCCATACTTTCATTGAACCCGACAGCAGGAAGGATTTTAATATGCACCTGAAAGCGGTCAGGAAAAATGAAAGGCCCACCTCGTTCATTGCATTTGAAGGTCCTGGCGGCCCCTTTCACGCTAAACTCCTGACCCGATTAACATCTATCAACAGAGATGAAGAAGAAAAGGTGATCTTATGTGCATTGAACGACATTTCAAGTGAGATTACTTATTACAAAGAGCTTCATAAAAGTGAAGAAAGGTTTCGTTCTCTGGTCAATGCCATGAATGATGTCATTTTCACAATTGATCAAGACCTTAAACATAGCGGGGTATATGGGAACTGGCGCATCTTTCAAAGCAAAGCACCCAAGGATTTCATCGGGAAAACACCCACAGAAGTAATGGGCCCGCAATTGGGAAATTTCCATGAGCAATATTTCAGGAAAGCTCTGAAAGGCAAAAACATTACTTACGATTGGTCGTACGAGGCTGAAAAAGGCCGAAAACACGTCCAAACGTCTCTCTCACCCATCTACGATGAAAACAAGGAAGTGATCGAAATTGTGGGAGCAGGGCGCGACATAACGGAAACCCAACAAAACAATTTTGAGCTTCAGGAGCGGGTCAAAGAGCAAAAATGTCTCTATGAAATATCCCGTACCCTTCAAAAAACCCATCGCCCCTTATCAAAAATTTTACAAAAAACAGTAGAGCTTATACCTGCAGGTTTTCAGTATCCCGAGTTGGCCATAGCAAAGATCCGGCACAATGGAAAAGAGTATATCAGCAACAACGATTTCGACTCCTGCAGTCCGGTCTTAGAAAGCCGAATCCTCATGGAGGATGGCAACCCCATTGAAGTCTTTGTTTGTTACAAAACAAGCAGCCAACATAATGAAAAACCCGGTTTTTTAATTGAGGAACAGGATCTACTCGATGCCATCACCGAAAACCTGGGACAAGCCATCGAACATGTAAACGCCCGTAAAGAGCTGAACCGGAAAAACAAAATGCTCAATCAGCTCAATGCGGAAAAAGACAGGCTTTTTTCCGTGATTGCCCACGATCTGAGAAGCCCGTTTACATCGATCATGGGACTCGTTTCTTTAATGGAAGAAAAATACGACACCTTAACGGAAGATTCAATACAACAGATGATCAGGGCTTTAAACAAATCGACAAATTCCCTTTTCGCCCTTCTGGAAAATCTGCTCGAATGGTCGCAAATTCAGCGCGGACAAACCCAGCTCAATCCACAACCCCATAAGAGCTCAGATATTGTAGAAGAAGCAGTCAACACACAGTACACCTCACTGGAAAACAAAAACATATCCATCCACCAGAGCATTCCGGAAGCTTTAACCATCAGCGTGGATAAAACATCTGTTCTCTCCGTTTTTAACAATTTATTGACCAACGCAATAAAATTCACTCCACGTGGGGGATCTATCACGATATCGGCCCGCTATTTGCAGAATAAAACCAGGGTGGAATTTGCCGTGTGCGATTCAGGAATAGGTATGAACCAGGAGATGCAGAATAATCTGTTCAGGATTGATGCCGATGTCAAACGGTCCGGCACAGAAGATGAGCCCAGCTCAGGACTCGGCCTCCTTATCAGCAAAGAATTCGTAGAAATGAATGGAGGCAAAATCAGAGTAAAAAGCAAAGAATATGAAGGCACCTGTTTTTATTTCACCCTGCCCGTGAGTTCGTAATGCAATGTGAATGCAGCAAAATTTCCCTCTTCCCTGCATTTTCATTACTTTAGCACATATAAAATTAAAGAGAACTCCAATATTTCGGGTTGAAGAATCTACCCACATATTTGGATACAAGACGTTTATCAAATCATCATACCCATGAAAAAACACGCTACAGGGGCATTCGTTCTGTTATTGCTAACTATCCCTCTCATGGTAACTGCTCAGGACGACGAGGACCTTGAAACATATACCAAAGAAAAAAAGAAGGAATATTCAGCCAGTGAATTTGCCCGGGTAGAAATAGGCAACAAGCACGGAGATGTTTCATTCACGGCCTGGAATAAAGACTCTATCAGGATTGAGACCCGTATAACTGTTAAAGCTGAAGACAGCGAATCAGGCGAGGAAGTAATGGATTTCATCTCTATTGAAACATCAGAAAGTGACGAAACCATTCAGATTCAGACAGATTTCAACGATGACTTTTATTCCCCCCACCCCTTCAATATCAGTTACGAAGTTCATTTGCCGGCTGATCACCAGATAAAAGTCACCAACCGGTTCGGGAACATTGATATTTCTTCGGTAACCGGTGGCATGGAGGTTGACCTCAAGCATGGAGACCTTAAACAAACAGGTATGGAGGCAATTGATGAACTGCAGGGCCGGTTTGCTTTTGCTGATGTCAAAATGGGTAGTTTTCGCAATGCCAACTTCGAACTAAAAAATGCAGGATTAACCCTCGACGATGCAGGGGATACCGAAATCAACGGGGAATATTGCCAGATAGACATTGCCTCGGCCGATAAACTAGCTGTCAATACCCACACAGGAAGAATCAATACCGGAAAAGTAAAAGATCTGGAAATCAATGGAACATTTTGCTTTTCTTCCATTGAAGAGATTGAGAAAGAAGGGCATATAGAAATCAACAACGGGATGCTAATGATCAAATCGCTCAACAACCAGCTGGAGAAACTATCTGTAAAGAATGACAATGCCCCTGTCAATCTCACCATCCCTTCTTCTCTTGCCTACACCCTGCACGGAGAAGTCACCAACGGACAATTCAGGCATTACCGGCCAGGCGAATTCAAGATCATTAAAGACATGGAAAGAACCTCTTTCTCTGGTGAGCACAATACCCAAAACCAAAGAGGGGCATCCATTGTTCTTTTCAATAAAAACGCCGGCATCAACATCAAAAAATAATTCAATAATTTATATTACTATGCCAGACTATATCGATAGAATACAAAATCTTCGCACCAAAATGGCCGCCAAAGGCATTAACGTTTGCATCATTCCGGAAAGTGATCCTCATATCAGTGAATACATAGCCGACCACTGGAAGGTCAGGGACTTTCTCTGCGGATTTACCGGCTCGGCCGGCACGCTGGTTGTCGCTGAAGACTGTGCCTGTCTTTGGACCGATTCCAGATATTACCTCCAGGCTGAAGAAGAACTGGCAGGATCCGGAGTGAAATTAAAAAGAGAAGGCCTCCCCGATGTGCCCGGCTATATTGAATGGATCACTACCAATTTATCGCCGGGCAGCAAAGTCGCCATCAATAGCAGCTGCTTTTCGGTGGAGAAAGTCAGAGAAATGAGCCGGGCTTTCCGGCACAAGCAGATACAACTTGAAACGCGATTTACTCTGGCCGAAGACGTATGGAACATGCGTCCGGCCATACCCGATGCCCCTGTCCGTGAACATTCGGCCAAACTGGCCGGTTATACCCGGAAGGAAAAAATTGAGCAGGTCCGCCAACAACTTAAAATCAACCACGCCACGCATTATGTCACAGGAGCTCTTGATGAAATTGCATGGCTCATGAATCTTAGGGGCTCGGATGTCAATTATAATCCTGTATTCCATGCTTTCCTGATTGTCTCACAAGACTATGTTTCCCTTTTCATCAACCCCAACAAGTTGACCTCTGCCATTGGGAAACAACTTTCTAATGAAGACATCAGAGTCAACCTTTACAACGACATCTATGATCACGTGAGCGATTTTCCCGATCATGCTGTGGTGTATATTGATCCCAACCGAAATAACTCAGCCCTCTTTTCATCCATCCCCGCTTCTCTGCCAAAAGTGGAGGGAACGGGCATCATCACCAAGCTAAAAGCACGAAAAAACGATACCGAGATCGCCAATATCCGTCAAACTATGGTAGAAGACGGACAGGCCATGGTACGTTTTCTTAAATGGTTGGAAGAATCTGTTCCCGGCGGCCAGGTGACTGAACGCTCGGCTGCCGAAAAGCTCTCTGAAATTCGTGCACAAAACAAGGACTTCCAGGGAGAATCTTTTTCGACCATATCAGGATACGGTGCCCATGGCGCAATAGTGCACTACAGCGTCACCCCGGATTCAGACATCCCGTTAGAGCCCAAAGGAATTTACCTGGTTGACTCGGGCGGCCAATACCCCACCGGAACCACCGACATCACCCGCACAGTAGCTTTGGGAGAGGTCAGTGACCAGGTAAAAATGGATTATACCCTTGTTCTGAAAGGCCATATTGCAGTGGCCAAAGCCGTATTTCCGGAAGGAACCCGCGGTGTGCATCTCGACCCCCTTGCCAGACGCCCCTTGTGGGAGGACCACCTCAATTACGGACACGGCACCGGACACGGTGTGGGTTATTTTCTGAATGTTCATGAAGGACCGCAAAGCATAAGGCCCCAGGACAATGGCATCCAGATTGAACCCGGCATGGTCACTTCCAATGAACCGGGGGTATACAGACCAATGGAGTACGGCATTCGCATTGAAAATCTGATACTGGCCAAGAAAGCCGGGGAATCAGATTTTGGTACATTTTATAATTTTGAGACCCTCACCCTTTGTCCCATCGAGGTAAGCCTTATTTTGGCCGACAGGCTTACCCCCGAAGAGACAGAATGGCTTAACAACTACCACCGGGAAGTTTATGAAAAATTATCACCCGGACTGAACAAACAAGAACAGGATTGGCTGAAACAGAAAACGGCCCCGATCAACTAAACAATTAAGTATGCGAAAAATAGTATTCATCATCTGGAGCATCTTTTTCACATCATTTGCCGCCACGGCAGATGGCCAAAACCAGAACCAGGGTCATGAAATTGAAGTAAATGTTGACGGACTTCGCGACACCACCCTGATTCTGGGGCATTATTTCAACCAGAGAATGTTTGTAGATGACACCACCCGGATCGATCAGTCAGGAAAAGCCGTTTTTAAAGGCGATGAACCGCTTCCCGGCGGCATTTACGTGGTTTATCTTCCAAGTCAGCGATATTTTGACCTTTTGATCGGCGAAGACCAGACGTTTAAAGTGTCGGTAGACACCACCGATTTTGTAAATTCCATGGAAGTGGAAGGCGCTGAACAAACACGCAAATTCAATGAATATCAGCGCTTTATATCTAAAAGACAAAATCGTGCCCGGCGTTTGCAACAGCAACTAAGGGAAAAAGGCCCCGACACAGAAGAAGGACAAAAAATCCAGGGGCAACTGGAAAAATTGGACCAGGAAGTAAAAGACCATTGGGATGAAGCAATAAAAGAAAACCGCGGAACCATGCTCGCGGTTTTCCTGAAAGGCATCCGGGATGTTGAATTGCCGGAATTTGAAGCCCCCCAGGACGCCGAAAATCCCGATTCAGTGCTCAAAGTCAAACGCTACAGATATTACCGGGAGCATTACTTCGACAACATCGATTTAACAGACGACCGGATTCTCCGGACACCCTTTTTTGCCAAAAAAGTGGAAAATTACTTTACAAACGTTCTGCCCCAGGCCCCCGACACACTCATTCAGCAGGGGATTGACCTGATCGAAACCTCAAGACCTTCGCCCGAGGTATTCCGTTTTCTGGTGCAGTATCTTTTCAATTTTGCCAATGAAAGCCAGATCATGGGAATGGAAAAAATGGTTGTGAAACTGGCTGATAAATACTATTTGTCTGGTGAAGCAGAATGGGCTGATGAAAAATTTCTGAAAGACCTCGAGAGCCGCGTTGAAGAAATGCGCCCCGCATTGATCGGCAAACAAGGACAAGATCTGAAGATGCAATCATATAACGGAAATCACCACCGGCTTCATGAAATCAATGCTCCGGCTACCATACTGGTCTTTTGGGAAACCGATTGCGGACATTGCCAAGAAGTCATTCCCGAGCTGCACGACATTTACCAGGAAGAACTTATGGACAAGGGAATTAAAGTGTTTGCTGTCTACACCCAGGGTAACCAAAAAGAATGGAATGAATTCATAGAAGAACATGAATTATATGACTTCATCAATGTATGGGATCCTCACAGACAGACGGAGTTCCATCAACATTATGATGTCAACAGCACCCCGACCATTTTTGTCCTCAACGAAGATAAAACAATCATTGGGAAAAAAATTGCTGTCGAAGACATCCCATCGTTCACAAAACATTATCTGGACCATGGAAAAGCCGACCGAGAAGGAAAGAAAATGACAGACAACTAACCATTCATAATATAATTAAACGCCTTTCTTCCCTGCCTACCGGCTGGCAGGGAAGAAAATTTATATGAAATCAGGTATACTGCATTTTTATATGCCATGCACTTGAAAATAAAACGGCCGGAATCAGCGCATTACAAGATTAAAGGAATATTTTATCCACAATTCATGCTAAAAATATTGGATCTCACCCGCATTTTTACAACAGTCATTTTTGTAGTCCTGATTGCGTTTTTTTGGCAGGGATGTAAAGAAGGGGAAAAAGAAATTCCCCCTCCGGAGATATTTCTCCCTCAAGG
>JBNJDH010000028.1:0-16240 GCA_051744695.1 Bacteroidota bacterium
CCGCAAAAAGGAATCAGAATTTCTTGTAGCCTTTAGCTTTTAACTTCCAGCTTCTAACTTCCAGCCTCGAGCTTCCCCGCGGCTTGGGTACTTTTATCTAACAAAATAGATAAACAATTGAAAATATTGCACTTACATTTTTCGTTGGCTTTCAAGATATGCCGCAAAAAAATCAAATTTTCTTGTAGCCTTTAGCTTCTAACTTCCAGCTTCCAGCTTCTAACTACCAGCCTCGAGCTTCCCCGCGGCTTGGATACTTTTATCCAACAAGAACCCTAAGTTATTTAAAATATGATCTTTAACTAATTTTGTTGGTTCTTTAGTTATGTCGCAAAAGAGAGCAACCATTCTCTCCAGCTTTCAGCTTCGAGCTTTCAGCTACTACTGACTCTGAGACTGAGCTACTAGCATCTAATTATCTAACGGTCTACTGCTAAAAACATCATACAATTTATCACATCGGCTTTTCTTATATTACAATAAAGTAAGAACCCCAAATCCCCTTTACAAAAAAAAAACTCTCCTTTTTTTCATTATTCATTATCGGTTGCAACAAATACATAACAGAGCCGGAATTGACCCCGGAAAACAAGGCATCTCATTGTCAATATGCAAATTGACAATGTTTTAAAACAAAAAATCCTATTTAGAGCAACCAAAAAAACATGAATCATGAAAAAGATCCTTTTGTTACTTGCAATAGTGGTTCTGACAGGCGCATGCGAAAAAGACGATCCACCGCCAAAATTCGATGCAGACAAACCCGCAGATGCAGGAAACCTTCTGATCATCAACAACGCCAATAGAAGATTGGTGCTGTATAAAGATGAAGTGCCCATGAAAAAAATCCCTTCAAGTTCCTCGGATTTTCTCGTCAACCTCCAAAACAGTGATGGTCAGGCCGTAGAACTGGCTTTATATGAATGGGAAGATGTGGAAGGTGACATCAACAACCCTCCCCTCGACATGGTCTTCAAAAAGTGGAAAGTTTCGCTGGCTAACAGCACAGCAGTTAGCGATCAGGTAACCTGGCACGTAAGCGACAAGAGCGAGCACTCGACCATGGCCACCATTTATTTTAATTATTACGCAGGCAGCACCGATTATCATGCAGACGTTTTTCTAAACGGACGAAACGGCGCCAAGCTCATGTCTCTGGCCCCAGGACAGCAATATCGAAAAATCGGTTTGGATTACGGAACCCACACATTGGCCTATCATTATTGGCATTCTGACCAAAACACGGCCGATGCATCCGAAGACATTGGATGGATAGAGGAACAAACCATAAATGGCGACGAAGGTGAAATATGGCTTGTGTTGAATGAAAACAGGGAAGAAGTAACTATGGTGGTTCCCCATTTCGGAAATGATCTTACAGATCATGTCAAATACGGAAACCTGAAAGTAGTCAATGACAAAACCCACCCCGTCCAGGTATACGTGGGTCAACAATTGATCGAGAGTGTTTGCTACCTTGAAGATGGCAACGTTAAAAACCTTTCCACAATTGCCGGACAGGAAGCCTATACCTTTGTGATGCCCATCACAGATGAAGAGACCGACACGGTAGAATATAACCTTCGAGCCATGCACCCCACCACCGGCAATGCTGTCAAAGAAGAGAAAGTCACCGTTCATGCAGAGGAAACATTGACCTGGACGATTGAAGAATAAGAAGAATGGCTTTCCCCGGAAATAATACACCCCTGGTCGTGCAGGCCTTAATTCATGGTCGATGGTTGCTTTTGCCTCTGGCAATTTTGCTTTCGGCATGCCATTACGCTGAAGATGAAAAAATGGGCTGCACCGACCCGCGCGCTTTAAATTACGAACCTGATGCCGTCTATGACAGCGGAGAATGCGAATACAGCGACAGCTACAGGTATTACATGCCCCACAACTGGGATGACCCGGATGAAAAAGGAAACCTGATGGTGGTCAATCAGACTGGATCCCCTCTGCATCTTTATGCAGAAGGGGCCCACCTGAAAGTCATCCCCCCTTCGGCCAACGATTTCCTGGTCGATGTGCCGGTAAAATCGGATGTTACTGATTTATTCCTGTGTAAAGCCGAAGACATAGACCACGTGGAAGAGCCAAGTGAAAACATCTTTAGAAACTGGCGAGTATTGCTGGAGCCCACGGCAAATGAGAAAGACCCAAAAGTGTGGGGGGTCAGCAATCAGGAAACGGGTGAAGGCGATGGCAAAATTCATCTTAGCTATGCAAGCACCAAAGAAGATGAAAACCAGCTGCCGGTGAATGCCGATGTTTTTCTTTTTAGCAAAGAAGGCGGACGCGTCACTTCTGTAGAACCGGAAACAGAAGACAAAGTGTTATTTCTCTCATTCGGGAATTACACTTTTTGGTTCCAATACTGGGTCTCGGATCCCTCCTCACCGGAAGGAACAAGGATATTGGGATGGAGAGAGTCAACAGACCTGGTCCTTAATGCCGACAAACCAGCACGAGCTTTGGAAATACCTCCGTTTGATCTGGTTCCCGATGAAGCAGCAGCCCTTAACGTGTTCAACCGGGTGGGCAAAACCATCAATGTAAGACTGGGGGACAGGCTTATAGAGAACCTCCTGCTGGGACGTGAAAACACCCAGGCCCTCTCAACAATCACTGACAGGGACTCCATGCTTTACCCGGTAGATCCGGGTCGCTACCTGCTAAATTTCAGAGATCTGGAAGAGAACGAGATCGACGAAGGGTTTCATATTGATTTGGAGCAAAACTTTACAGCCCGGGTAATGGCGGGTAAGCCACGGAAAAGCATAATGGTAAAAAACCAAACAGGGGAAAAAGTATTCCTTGGAACCAGCCATTATACAGGGATCAGTGTAGACGGCCACGATTCGCAAGAGCGTAGCCTGCCGGCAACAGAAGACCCATTGTTTGCATTTTCTGAAGACAGTACATTTTTCAGGGAGGTTAAAATTTCGAGCGACACCTTAGTAATTTCCGGGGAATGAAAAAATTATTTTTCACCATATTTTTGCTGCTAGTCATTGCCCCCCAACTGCAGGGGCAGGCCCGCATTGCTCTGACCGGCGGTTATGAAACAGGCCTGATGAACACGGGACGCATCGGAAAAGGGTACGAGCAGAACACCAAATCGACACGCTACATGGCTGACCTGGCATGGCGATACAATGGCGCCAACCACCTGGTTGTGGAAGGAGGATACCGATACGACTCATGCGCTTTTGTCAACAACGCGGAATACCTGGCGCCCAATGAAAATGAGTTTTTTCAGTACAACAGCCGGGGAATGATCAAAATGAAATCGGCCCTCCTGGGCGTGGCCTATCGACTTGCACTTTATGGCAATACTTTCGGCGTAAGCCTGCAGTCAGGCTTATCCGGTCAATACATCTATCAGGCATCCAGATATTCCCTGCCCGATGAAAAATTTAAATATCGACTGTACGATGAAATTGCACCTTTTAATCTATTGTTGCGTACAAAAATTGGATTACGTTTGTCGATTTTCCATATATTGGTAGGGTACGAACACCCTTTTTACGACTCACTGAACCACCAACAGATTACAAGTTCTCTCCCCGGTGATGAAAAAAACCGGTCGGCCGATCTCAGGGGACTACGTTTCGATGCTGATGCTTTTTTTGTTTCGTTTGCCGTTAAAATCTCATTCGGAGAGGCCTATAAGACTTTCAATAAACTGGCCACCGGAGAAAAGGGAAATTGACTCGGTTTTTTGAAAATGAAATTTTGTTTAACATTTAAATATCTTGAAAATGAAAAAGTTGAATTTTTTTAGTTTAATGGTCGTTGCACTTATCATGGGACTTTCCTTTACTTCCTGCGAGGAAGACGCAAGTCTTTTGGCAACCGACGAAGAGGAAGAAGAAAATGGAGAAGATAATGGAGAAGATACCACTCCAAAAATTGTCGTCACCGAAGGTGAACTGGAAGACTCGGCCAGTACAACCGTTTATGTAAGTGATCTTGAAGAAGGAGCGGAAGAAGTAGATGTAACCGTTGAGTTTTCTTCGGAAGAGGGTAAAATGCGAAGGTTATATATGACCGAAAACGTTGGTGGCGCTGGAGATGAAAAGTATGAGTTGGACATTGAAGATCTTGATAAAAAAGGGGATGGTTCAGTGGACCTAAGTCGTGATTCTGAAATGTATGGATTTACTTTCTCCATTCCATTTCCTGTATTGTCCGACATTAGTGAAGGAACTGTAACTTATCAGGTTTGGGCCACCTCGGGAAGAGGCGACTACCGCGATCATGAAAAAAGGATAGTTGCAGGCCCGGGTACCATTACCATAAATTATGGTGGTGACAATCCTGAGACTGTTGACGTAGAGGAATATACTAAGAAACTGTTGGCAGCTCCACTCGGGGATGGTTCTTCAGAAACTTTTATCTCATTGGTTGATGGTGAACTTTATCGTATTGATCAGGGTGAAGAGTTTGCTGCATATTGGGATTTTGGATATTACTACGGCAATACTCACGAGGCTTCCTTAGCATCTTCTCATGATTATCCTTCAAGTATCATTGATATCCCAGAT
Source organism: Bacteroidota bacterium (assembly GCA_051744695.1). GTDB lineage: Bacteria > Bacteroidota > Bacteroidia > Bacteroidales > Marinilabiliaceae > Marinilabilia. Next base: position 4,554 of record JBNJDH010000028.1, read on the forward strand.
GTTGCAAATACTACCCTGGATGAATTGAACCATACTTATTTCTTTGTAACAGATTTATCGGTAGAGGATTTTGATGCCGTAGAGAATGCCAGCGATTTAGATTATATTTCGCAATCATCAGATGAGACAGTAACAGGTCTTGCTGAAAATGACATCATTGAATTTGTTGACAATTATGGGAAAAAAGGTCTGATTAAGGTTTCAGAAATTGTGCCTGGAGCCGGTTCTAACGATTACATTGAATTAGACATCAAAGTTCAGCCCTAATTAAACTTTCAATCCAAATTGACATTTGGATAAAATATACAAAACCCGGTCATGATTTTTTAGAAAATTATGGCCGGGTTTTTTTAGGAGGGGCGATTTCCTAATAGCCCTTTTCACTCCCCTAAAATTCACTTTGAGTGAAGTTTTTTTCGTTTAAAAAATTTTCCGAAAAGCTCGACTTCTTCTTTCGATTCCCTTCTCCGATTGCAACCAATGATCAAAACAAGGGCATTAAATGCCTGGCAAAGTTTCATTTCAGATAATTATTAAATTTTTTTACTATGAAAAATTATTCTATCCTCTTACTAATTGTTGCTCTGATTTTTTCTGTTGTTGAAGTGGATGCACAGCGACGTGGCAAAAGAACCAAAAAAGTGGACATCCCGCTTGAAGGAACAACTTTTCATATTCGAAATGTCAAAGGTGGAAAGTACATCGATTTGCCGGGTTCAGATAAATCCGACAGATCCCGGAAAAACGGTGCGAATGTTCAACTGTGGGACCTTGATGACGGGGACGACCGAAAATTCAAGTTTATTCCTGCCGGGGGCGGTTATTACTACATCCAGGCCCAGCACAAAAAAATGAATCTTGACGTGCATGGCTGTTTCGATGACAAATGGTTTTGCGATACCTACAAAAAGGACAAAGGTGCCAATGTTCAGGTTTGGAGCGCCGGAAGCAGCAAGCCTCAGCAATGGAAACTGGAACAGGCTTCAAAGGGGCGTTTCTACATTAAAAACCGGTATTCCGGAAAGTATCTTGATGCAAGCAACTCCAACGTCAACAAAAACGGTTGCAATGTTATGCAATGGAACAAAGACAGCAATACCAATAAACAATGGGAACTTGTGGATGTGAAAAGCGGCCGGAAATATTCAAGGTAATAAGAATTTATGAGGGCTTCACTTTAAGTGAAACCCTCATAAAAAATTAATAACGAAACCAGCTCATTAAAAATAGCAGAATGATTCGTACCAGTATTCTATTTCTTGCAGTGTTAGTATTCGGGCTTGTTCCCGGTTGTCTTGCTGTTGGTCCTTTTTCTTCGGAAAGTCTGCAAAAAGGCGAAAATATTGTTATTAAAGGAGAGACATTCAATGAGGACATTGACCTCACTGAAATATTAGAGTTTCATCCCTCGGTGCCCGGGGTGATGAAGGCAGTCGTAAAGGGCGATGTCGTTTTTGAAAAATGTAATTTTTACAAATTCCTGCTCAGCTCCAAAAAAGAAGGTAAGACATATATGATTGAATTCAGGGGCGATGTCGTTTTCGATGAATGCCTCTTCCGCGACACTGTCGACTTTTCAAACGTTGTGATAAATGGCGATTTTCACGCGGGAACGACGGAGTTTTCAGCGCTGGCCAAGTTTAATTATGCATGGTTCAAAGGGCGGAACAACAACTTCACCGATGCGGGTTTTTACAATAAGGCGTTGTTCAATGGTTCCATTTTTGACAATCGTACCCGCTTTTTCAAGACCGAATTCAAGGATGCAGCCATGTTTCAATCGGTTGTTTTCAAAGGACATTCATTTTGGGGAGCTGCCCGGTTCAATGGCTACACTGAATTTGGAAAGAGCCGTTTCATTCAGGATCTGGATATGAGTGAGGTTTTGTTTTCCGGGCGGACCAATTTTAACCATATGAATTGTTTGATGACTGCCCGGTTCAACAATGCCGAATTTGCAGAGAATGTCGACTTTTCAGGGGCTACATTTTATCAAGACGCAGAATTTTATGATTCCATTTTTGAATCTGAAAGGATGGGCGTAGAAGATTATATAAATGAAGAATGATTTTGGGTTTCAGAGTTCAGGGGTTTGAGTATTCACTTTTGAGCTTCCATCTTGCGACCCAGATGTTTAAACGGACTATTTTATTAACTATAAACAACAGAAAAAATGAAAAGAGTTTTATTCGGTATAAAAACAGCCTCAATGGTTTTTTTGCTCATGGTTTTTCTTTCCTCTTGCGAAGAGATATTAGAAGAGTCCATGGATGAAAAGGAAGATGAAGAAGAACAAGATGAATTTGGTCGGGGAACAGACCATGAAAAAGAAGAGGAGAGCGTGAAAACCATTCCTAAAGACCTTTCGTTGGTCACTTTGAGTAATGCTAACACCAACCTGGGGTCACGTGTGGTATTGACCGACTATGTCCCCCCGATAAGAAACCAGGATCAGTATGGCACCTGTGTTGGATGGGCAACGGGATATTATGCCCGTACTATGATGTACGCGAAAGAAAACAATTTGTCACCTGCAGATCTCGAGGACAAGAGTAACCGTTTTAGCCCGTTGGATGTTTACCTGTCGATTGACGACCGTAATGCAGATTGTGGTGGTACATATCCGGGTATTGCTTTCGAGGTAATGCAGGAACGCGGGATTGCCACCCTGGCTACGGCACCATACGAAAATCTTGGAGACTGCTCGCAGGGACCCAAAGAAAGTTGGACCTCCGAGGCCGCCAACTATAAAATTGAAAGTTTCCGGACCGTTGATCATACCGATGTAGAAGATGTTAAGTCTTACCTCAAAATGGGACGTCCGGTTCAGATTAGTTGTAAGCTGGGGATTGATTTTTTTGACGTGGAAGACAGCGAAGTAATATATAACGGAGATTACACTACTAAACCCGATAAACATCTTTACCACGCCATGGTTTGCGTAGGTTATGATGACGATAAAGGAGCTAACGGGGCTTTCCAGATTGTTAACTCATGGGGCACCCGTTGGGGCGATGATGGCTTTGCCTGGGTTGATTACGACTATTTTACCAAAGGAAAAGACAATAACGGTCTGGTTTATTCGGCCTATGTGATTGAAGGTGATAAGGGCGGTCTTTCTGAAGACATGGTGGATGAAGATGTGATTAATCCCAATTACAGGGTAGAAGGTAAGGATTTAATGGCCATAGAGCTTCAGGACCAGTTAGATACTGAATATGATGATGACCGCTATATCACTTATGATGTATTCAACAGGGGAGAAAGCATGGTTCCTGCTTCCGACAGGTGGAACATTGTATACTATTACTACAATGCTTATGATCCTGAAGAAGATTTCGGAATTTTGATTTATGACTATTATACCGATGAACTTGGTCAAAAAGGTGAAAGCGGCGATCTTGCAGATGCCCATGTTGATTTTGAGGTCTTTGGTGAACAAAACTGGTGGAACAACATAGACGTGCCTTCGGGAATGTCTGTAGCTACTGCAGCAGAAGATGATGGTTATGAATACAACTTTGAATTTGGCTACATGCTTCCCGATGATCTGGATGGCGAATACTATTTTGTCCTGCTTTCAGACGGTTTTAATACCATTGAAGAGCAGTATGAGCAAAACAACTTCCGCTTTTTCACCGGTCAAGGTGGCGATCCTGTAAAAATTACCGACGGTGTTGTAGAAGAATCATCGCTGAAAAGCCTAGGAAATAGAAGTCTTTCACCCGGTGAATTGAATAAATCGAAACCCAACGCTTACTCCATTGATGAGATCAAAGGTCTGATCAGGCATCAGAAAAAAGCCGGCATACTGGATAGCAAGGCCCGGGAGTTCCTGAAAAACGCTTCAAATAAAGAAGGCAATTTCAGAGGCAAAAGAACCGTCAAAGTTGATTGATACAGAAAAATGTATCATTACCATAATTACAAAATCAGGGGGGAGTTGTCGAAAAGACTACCCCCTTTTTTTTGCTACCCTAAATAATAGATTTCGTCGATCTTCGTTTCATGAATGATCTATTACAATGCTCAACCACCGTTTTTTATTATTCTTCCCCAAAAGCGATTAATTTGAATTACCCCGGGATGTGAGGGTTATGCCGACCAGGCCAGGGGTTGAAAACACGCAAGGAGATGAAAAAGTCAGGAAGTTTCACATAAGAAGGGAATCCGACTTCACCCTGTGTAATAATTTTGGATTTTTAGAACCGCTCATTATTATCTTGATAAAATTACACAGGGTAAAACGGGAAGCTCCTTTTACGTAGTTTTACTACGAAGGAGAAGCTATTCTCATGGCTGGTAAATTTTTTGTTAACATGAATAGGAAAATTGGTGCTTGCTACCCAGACACATGACCAGAAACCAACTTTGCTTACTCTGTAGACGGGCACTATGAAGATTATTCTGAATGGTCTTCTTTCAAATATACCTTATCACAGAAAACCAGATCCCCGGTTTTCCCTGAGATCACCTTCCAATAGCAGAATTCTTCATCGAGGTCATTCAGGATAGATTCCTCGTCGGTGATAACCTTTTCGGCAGTTACAGACCCGGATGCATCCAAAACCCTGAGCTCAACAGGCTCTCCGTTAGAATTTTCCCTTTTAACAAGGATGGAAGATTTATCATATCTGGCAATATGCAGGACCTCCTCCCCGGACTGTTGACCTCTGAACTGTTGGACAAGATCTTCCAATGCTTCCAGGGATTTTTCCGACAAAATTATATGTAAAGTATCGGGTGCAGGATCCTCATCAACAGCAGGTGGCATGGCCGTGGCAGCTGGCATCTTTTGTTCATCCCCTTCTTTAGGCGGGTCAGAATCGTCTGATCCTGAACGCTTGTTTTCAGCAAGTGCTTTATTACTAGCAGCATCACGGGATTCCCTTCCATTATTCCCGTTTTCAATTGCTTCACTTTCGGCCGGCTCCGCATCATCAGAATCTTCCTCAGCTGTATCAGGCAAACTTGTTGCATCATTTTCCTGATCGGGTTTATTGAAAGAGGGTTCGCGGCCTGAGTCAAAATCCTGTTCCTGATGGGTCAGCAAATTTTCATCCTGCCCTTCCCCATCTGACCAAAAGAAAAGTTGGAAAACCATAATAATAAATGCCACGGAAGCTGCAACCGAAAAAGCTAAAACACCAATACGCCGAATTTTTCCCGGGCTATTACTTCTTTTGTCTGTTTTTAAAACTTCATCTCCTGCAATTTGGATTACCATCAATACTTCCTCTGCACACTGATCACAATGAGACAAATGTTCCCGTATATCCGCCGGTATCTGGTCATAACTGCCCTTCGCCAGCGTTTCGGAACATACCGAAATTTCTTCTTCAGTCAAATGATGATTCATCACAGTGTATTAAACATTAAAATATGCAGGCTGAAAACAAACATCATCCGTGCCGGATGTTACACTTACGCTTATTAAAAACAAAAAAGAATAGACAGGAGAGAAAAACCCCGTCCGTTTACCCGGGAGTTTTTACATCATTTCCATCAGGATGGTAATACTCTCTTGATTGTGCAAGGCAGATCCTTCGCCGTTTAGCCGCTTCAGGAGTTTTTTCATGCGGTCATTAAGCCACATGCGGACAGAATCGCTTTTGATCTCCTTTTTTTCCACCTGATTGACTACTTCGGCAAGGATTTCATATTTTTCGCCTTTGGGGATTTTTTTGTTTTGCTCAAAGAACGACAAAACATCATGGGGGTTTTGAGGAGAATAGGCCTGCACATCAGAAAGTTCTACAGGAATGCCTAAATAGTATTTAAGAAAAAGATTAATCTTAGCGCTTTCACCGTTAAAAAAACGGAACGCAAGCGAAAGACGATTGGCTTCATTTTTAAACAACACATCTTTTTCGGCTTCAAAAGAAGATGTATTATAGTTTGTTTCAAAAAGGGTCTCCATAGTTTCATGCAATTGGTTCCAGTGCTTTTTCTCTTTTCTGATAAACTCGCAACACATGCGATTGGCAACGGCGATGCAATACGTGTTCAACTGGGATTTTCCCTGAAAAGCACCGAAAATTTTGTTTCGATTGTTCCAGAATTTTTCAAAAACTGACATTTCAGCATCAGAAGCCTCCCGCCTTGGAATACTACCTCTGGAAACATGTCGTGAAACAACTTTTCTCACGAGTTCCATGAGCTGATCTGCCGGAACGACTTCTTTTAATGGTTGGTTGCTTTTGTTCAACATTTTTGAAAAAAAAAATCAATCAAAAATTGCATTTATTTATGGATACCCACTAAAACCATAATTTATGTCGGAGACCGTAATATTCCTTCCCGTTAGCAAAAACGGGAGGTTCATTGGTTTTAGCATTAATTCAAAATGATTTTGCAAAAATGACATTTTACTGTCAATATTCTTTACGCATTTCTAAATAAAAGGTTTTTTAGAATTATTTTAAATTAAAAACCAGGGCTCCGGTTCGATTTTGGGTACACAAAAGTTCAAGGGAAAAAACATCATTTTGTTACTATTTGAAGCTGTATTTTTAAAATTCAAATAGCTCTACAACTAGGCAAATTGAAATCAAAAATTGGTGATAAAATTTCATTTCAACGAATCAAATTAAATTCTTACGATCAATATTTACAAACTTAATGAAAACCTTATATTCAATTTTTACATTAATTGCAGAAATGTTTTGATGAAACTAAAAAACAAATAGAGTCCACATAGATCGGCTCATTACCTGAGAGCTCCTCCACAGATCCATAAAAGGGGATTTCCCGCCTTATCTTTCAAGCCCGGCTATGCGCTTGCCTACAAAATATGGTTTCGATGATAGCTGAACAGAGGCTACTTTTCCCTTATATTCCTTCAGGTCCATTCCATATTTTCAAAGGGGAGATGGAATTCCTAAATTAATTTGGACTTCCCCCAAATGATGTATTGCTATCTTAAAACAATCCTGCTTCATTGGAGAAGGCAATGAGCTCTGCCGTATTGCATAGGTGAGATTTGGCCAACATCTTTCCACGGTATGTATCCACGGTATGACGGCTTATATGGAGCACTTTCCCAATTTCGGAACGGCTCGTTTCATAGCTTCACAATTTTTCCTTTGACATAAAGAAATTTACAAAGCCATGAAGAAGGGAACGATACTCAAAACTGAGTATTTTTTAGTTTTTATTGAAATTTTGTTTCAGTCAGGAAAAATTCCGGACTAAAAGAAATTTGCATACTGGTATTGAAATCAAGAAAGGACCCGGGAATGTCGTAATAGGTCTCAAGAAGGAAAGAAAACCTTATTTTACCAAGAAAAGTGTGGTTGTATCCGATCTTGGTAGTGAAAAGTTCCCGATCCGGCGAATATTGCCCGCCGCCGGCAGGAGAATACGACTGAAAAAGGCCCTGCCCGCGCAAAGCCAGAAAATTATGACCACTGAAATATCCGGCCATATAATCGAACTGCCTGCTTTCTGCCATCACACCGGTATACCAAGCATTTCCCCGGTTTATATCCAGAGGACCTTTGTCATTAAGATTGCTGTAATTCATCTCATACACAAAGATCCCGCCTTTTTTCAATAAACCGGAAAACGTTTTTTGAAGACGCCCACCAATGGCAGCATTAACAGTAGTTTGAACTGGCTGATCATAATCACTGATTTCGCCTCCGTGGTGGACGGCTACCAAATGGATAGGCAAAGTAATCTGCCACCTGTCAACCCCCAAATAAAAAGCGGGTTCAGTACTCAACCCTGCAGTAAACTTTTCCGGGAAATTGTCTCCTTCTACAATGAACTGTTCCCAATCGATCCAGGTATCCAGCCACAGCCAGGGACGATTGACAAGAAACTGGAGCCCGGTTTCCAAAGGACTGCTATACTGTCGCTGAGAATCGAAAAACGGTTCGGGAAGCCGGTGATAGACATGGCCACGCAAGCTGCCCATGATCACATCCACAGAAGGGCTTAGCCTCAGGTGGGCTGACAATACGGGTTGAATTTTGCTATAGTGATCATCTCCGCTGTATTGCCGCAAATACAAACCGCTTCTCAGGCGCAATCTATCCCCTGCATAATAGGAGAGGGTCGGTTGCAAGCCATAGCCGATAAGGGTTTGTCCGGACAAATAACCGGAATTGTATTCATTGTTCCGGACAAAATTGTGGTTATGGACATGGAGAGAAAGTTCATGGGCCTTTTGAGACTGAAATTCCGGGTAGGTATATCCGGGCGTATATGGATATTGCCCCTCCACAATGAAAGGCAATCCCCCAATAAAAAAAAGAATAAACAAACACCTGTAAAGCGAATACAACATGAATCTATTAATGGTTAAAAAACTTCTCAATCCCTTCTGTCGCCCTTATACTCTATACGTCCCAAAAAGTTATGACTTATTCATGCTGACATTGAATATCGTTGTTCCTTCCCTTCTCGATTTGAATGGTGGCATGGGATATACCAAATCGGTCGTACAACATCTGTTGAACTCCGGCCAGGAGATCGTCCCCTCCTCCGCCGGGAACGATCAGATGAACAGAAATGGCCGTCTCGTTGGTGCTCAGGGCCCAAACATGCAGATCATGGGCATCTTCCACTCCGGGAAATTCATTAAGTGCTCTCCGTACATTTTGAATATCAATGTTTTTGGGCACTGCATCAACAGCAAGATTAACCGAATCAACAAAAAGGTTCCAGGTCCCCCACAACACAACAGCAATAATCACAAAACTCACAACTGGATCGATCCATTGATAACCCGTAAGGTTAATCATCAACCCGGCCACCACCACACCAAGGGAAACACCTGCATCGGCTGCCATGTGTAAAAATGCCCCCTTAATATTGAGATCATCCTTCTGCCCTTTCACAAAAAGCAGGGCCGTGATGGTATTGATCACAACACCTATGCCGGCAACAATCATCACTTGTGTGCCGCCCACCGGCTGAGGTTCCTGCAATTTAAGCACCGCATCTTTCCCGATGAAAAACACAGCCAAAAAAAGCAGCATGGCATTCAGGATGGAAGACAGAATGGTGGTACGTTTCAGTCCATAGGTGTATTTCCCTTTTGGCTTCAGATTAGCCAGACGAAAGGCCCCCCAGGCAAGAAAAAGACCGAGGACATCGCTGGCATTGTGTCCGGCATCGGCCAGCAAGGCGGAAGAGTTGGCCGCCAGACCATAAAACACTTCCACCCCTACAAAGACCAGATTCAATCCGATGCCAATTGCAAAGGCCCTCCCATGAGTAATAGGTGTATGTGAATGTGTGACTGCCATTTTATCGGGACAATTTAATGATCCGTATAGCTCCCCAAACCACGAGTCCAAACACGGCCGTACCGGTCAACAAGTCAGGGAGCGCCGAATCGGTGTAATAAACCAGAACAGCCGAAACAATGATCCCGGCATTGATGATCACATCATTGGAAGTACAGATCTGGCTGGCCCTTACATGTTCACCCTTGCTCCGCGATTTCTGAAGCAACACAAGACTAGTGGCGTTGGCAATCAATGCCAGTACCGATACGATGATCATGGTCCTGAATTCAGGAAGAACCTCTGCGCCCAGAAAACGGCGAACAACCTCGGCCAGACCCAATCCTGCCAGCAGGAGCTGCAAATAACCACTGACAGCTGCCACACGTTTTTTGCGTATCACAGCAGCCCCGACAGCCCAAAGACTCAACCCGTAAACAAAAGCATCGGCCAGCATATCCAGCGAATCGGCCACCAATCCCATGGAACCAGACAACCAGCCGGCGATCATCTCGCCGACAAAAAATACGGCATTGATGATAAGTACCGCCCACAGCATCTTTCTTTCCAGGTCATTGGTAAGAGTCGGACTGCTGTCCCCTGAATAATCGGCTTCCGACACTAAACGCCCACCCATATTCAACGATCCGATCAATGGTGTAATATCTTCCGCTTCTCCCTCGTGTAAAACTTCCAGGTTTCGCTCATCAAGGTCAAAATTCAGCCTTTTCAGACCTTCCACACCCTCCAGTTTCATCCGGATAAGGCGCTCCTCAGCGGGACAGTCCATCCCCGGAATATGATATTGCAGTTTCTTCATCGGCTCAAAAATAAAACAATACGAATAAAGATAACCAACAACACCCCCTCCTGGTTGAAAAATACCAACATTTTGGGATGTCAACAGAAAGCACCGGTAAATCATCTTCAATTGAAAAATGGCTTGGAAGTTATTATCTTTGAGATCTTTTTATGTGGACAGACCTTGGATATCTTGGCCTCTTTATAGCCAGCTTTTTAGCAGCAACCATCATTCCTTTCAGCTCCGAATTTGTGCTGAGCGGAGTTCTTGCAGCCGGTGGTGACCCGGCCTTAAGTCTGCTCACTGCCACCATGGGCAACTGGATGGGCGGCCTTACGTCATACTGGATCGGGTGGCTCGGCAAGTTTGCATGGATTGAGAAATATCTGAAAATTCCCCAAAAAAAACTTGAAAAGTGGCAACGAAAAGTGGAAGGGAAAGAGTGGTGGATCGCCTTTTTCTGCTGGCTGCCGGGCATTGGTGATATCATTGCCGTGGTCCTGGGACTGCTCAAAACCAACTTCTGGCTGGCCAGCATAGGGATGTTGATCGGGAAAGCCCTCCGCTATCTGGTCTGGGGTCAAATGACCCTGGGCTTGCTGGATTTTTTTGGATCTGCTTAGCACATATTCTTTAATGCTTCATAACACTTCTGTCCGGAGGATTTATTCAAACAGTGGCAGATTTTTTCACTTCCAGTGAATCCTCAATCGAATAGATTCATCTTCTTCATCAAAAATGATGCATTCAACTTCTGACTAATGCCTGGTTTTAGCTGATAGTCGAAGGTGAGTTGATTCCCCTCAAGCTCCACTTCAAAACAATAATTGGTGGCAACCTCCGGGTATTTTGTTTCAAGGCTTCCTATCTCGAGGTCATGAGTGGCTACAACCACCACTGCATTAAGGCTGATGAGTTTTTCCAGGAATCCCATAGAGCCATGGTGCTTATCGCGGCTGTTGGTTCCCCGTAAGATTTCATCAAGAATTACCAATGTGCCAGGATTGCTCTCCACATGCTCCGCAATGCTCTTCAGTCGCTGCAATTCTGCATAAAAATATGATTCATGCCGAACCAGAGAATCCCGTATGTTGATGCTGGAACGGATGTCGCAGGGCGTGAACCGAAACGCTTCTGCACAAACAGGCGCTCCATTCATCCCCAGAATAAGGTTTATGGCAAGGGTTCGCAAAAATGTACTCTTGCCGGCCATGTTGGCACCAGTGATCACCAAAACTTTTGGCTGCCCGCCAAATGATACATCATTGGCCACACATTCTTCCTTCGTCAATAGCGGATGCCCCACCCCTTTTGCATTCAAAGTGAAATCTCCCGTCTGAACGTCCGGGAAAACCAAACGTTCCCCGTTGTTGAATGAAAATGTGGCATAACCGGTCAGGGCATCAATCTCTGCCAGCGCATCAAACCAGGCGGGGACTTCTTCCCTGTGTTGGGTTTTCCATTTTTCGAGGGCAAAAAGGATGTGGAAATCGAAAAGAAAAAAGATATTCAGAAGAGCCCCCATAATGAGGTTCAGGCGATAATCAAACTTTTCCAGCAATCCGAAAAGATTCTTTAATGCCTCCCCAGCGCATTTTTTCCCATCACGAAAGCTACTCTGTTTTTCTTTTAGAAAAGACGAACGAAAA